>JASBTH010000587.1 GCA_030148525.1 Saprospiraceae bacterium
CAAAAAGCCCGCGCAGCAATCCATGCTACGCGGGCTTTTATTCGTGTTTGCAGTACGAGTACTATTCTATATCAACTCAGCAGGTCGCCTCCCGTAACGGGATTGGTACAATCTGGAGAAGTAATCGGAACGGTTATAGCCTACGGATGAGGCCAGGTCGGATAGCGAGGATTTTACACCTCTTCGCAGTAATTCCTGAGCTCGGGCTAATCGCTTTTGCTTCAGGTACTCATTCGGGGTTTTACCGGTCAACTGTTTAATACGACGGTAGAACTGACGTTCAGACGTATAAACAGAGTTGGCGATTTGGTTTACGCAGAGGTTTGAATCATCTAAGTGATTCTCGATGTAGGAATCGACCTCTTTCAACCACAAGTTAGAACGCTTCGTCATGGTTATAAAGGGTTATTGTGGGAATGTAGATGTAACCTGATTCACGCTGTAATTGAATCAAACGTTTAATGTGTACTATGGTTAATTAGCAAGCGACTTTAGGTAAGTGATATAAATATACAAAGGTATACCCCGTAAAACAACCCCCATATCCATGGGACATACTCCTTAAGGATTAACCCGGAGGTGTACTTTCTACTATACAGGGTATTTTCGGCGAAATATACTCGCGTGAAAAGTTTTGGCAAAGCCCAAACCTTTTCGGAAGCGGTATAAATAGCGATTTTTTACATAAAAAAACATTATGTATGTTTCCTGCTATTACTGAGCGGGCTCTGCTGCTTCGGACAGCACCTCCATCCGGAACACCAGTACGCGGTCGGGCGGTACCAGTTCCTTACCATTGCTATCGCGCAAACCCCGTCCGCCATACCCCAGGTGAGGTGGCAGCACCAAGACAGCTTTGCTGCCGATGCTCATTTTCTGCAGGGCTTCATTCCATCCCGGCACCATATTACCTACATAAAAAGTTAATGGTTTACCTCGCCGGTAGCTGCTGTCAAAAACCTGCCCGTCGGTGAAGGTACCGTGGTAGTGTACCTCCAGACGGTCGCCCCAGGCGATTTCTTTGCCCTCCCCTTTATCTACGACCTGATACATCAAACCGGTTTTGGTGGTTTGCATATCCCACCCCTGGGACAATACCCATTCGGCTGCCCGGTTTTTACCGATGGCTACTTCGTTGACAGAATCCACCGACAGATTGCCCGCCAGTTGCAGCAGTAGGTCTGCTTCTTCCGCAACAGTGCGAATGTCCCATTCCGGAGCGGGCAGGGATTCGGGGCTTTTCTCCTGATTAACAGTATCTTGGTTTTGGCTACAGCCAAAAAAGAGGCAGGCAAGTAGCCAGATCTTCGTTAGGTTTTGCAACATTTTTTACCTTTTGGAGTCGTTTAATGTGGGAAATATTTTTTGCGAAGCTCGTCGGATAACTGCCCGATCATAGCAGATGCCCTTAGGCCTCTCCAAATATGAAAGGCCCGACCGCCTCACCGCATTCGGTATGCCCCGTAAAATACACATCTATGGCCAGGTCAAGTTTTAAGGATATCATTCAATCTGACACCCCCGTTATCCTCGATTTTTTTGCTGATTGGTGTGGTCCTTGCAAAATGCAGGCACCCATCCTGAAAGAGCTGAAAAATGAACTGGGCGATCAACTAAAGATCGTTAAAATCGATGTTGATCAAAATCAATCGCTTGCGCAAAAACTCGGAGTTCAGAGTATACCAACCCTGATGATCTTCCAAGCCGGCGAATTAAAATGGCGAGCCGCCGGATTGCAAACCAAAGAAATACTCAAGGAACAGTTAAACAGTATCTAAATCGGAAATACCTCCGACTTCCGATTTCCGATTTCCGATTTAGCATCACCCCAAACCCCAAACCCCAAACCTCAAACCTCAAACCTCAAACCTCTTTTTACTATATTTGCTCCACTTTTTTAACCCCGGAAAGCCCAGAACCCCCATTCTAACTACCTTAACGAAGTTTCTACGGTTGTCGAAACCTCCCGATTCGTAAAAAAACGTTGTGCATAGCACGTATGATACAAGAACTTACACCAGGTATTATCCTGACCGTTATTATCGGATACTTCTTACTGCTGATTGGTGTGTCCTGGTTTACCGGACGCAAATCCGATAATGAAACCTTTTTCCTCGCCGGGCGAAACTCTCCCTGGCTATTAGTGGCTATTGGTATGGTGGGAGCTACCCTTTCCGGTGTGACCTTCATATCGATACCCGGAGTAGTTGGTGGTGGCGGAGCTAACCAGGCCTACTCCTATATGCAGATGGCACTGGGGTATCTGGTGGGCTACCTGTTTATAGGGCGTGTATTGCTGCCTCTGTACTACCGCATGAACCTAACCTCCATCTATGCCTATCTCGGAGACCGGTTCGGACCCAATTCCTATAAAGTGGGTTCCGCTTTTTTCATGTTGTCCCGCACCGTTGGAGCCTCCTTCCGGCTGTACCTGATTGCCATTGTGCTCCAGCAGTTTGTGTTGGGCCCCTTTGGTATTCCTTTTTGGGCCACCGTTCTAACGACCATCGTCCTCATCTGGATATACACCTTCCGCGGGGGGATCAACACCATTGTTTGGACCGATACGCTACAGACGACCTTTATGATCCTGGCCGTTGTTTTGACAACCATCTCTATCAGCAATGCACTGGAATTGGATCTGGCTGGATTGACTTCCGCAATTAGCAGTAGCGACTACAGTCAGGTGTTCTTTTTTGAAGGAGGATGGAGCGACCCCAATAACTTTTTTAAGCAGTTTATTAGCGGGGCTTTGATCACCATTGTGATGACCGGATTGGATCAGGATATGATCCAGAAGAACCTGACCTGCCGCAATATCGGTGAGGCCCAAAAGAATATGGCCACCTTCAGTATTGCGCTGTTTTTCGTCATCTTCCTGTTCCTGACGTTAGGGGCACTACTATACATCTATGCCTCTCAGGTGGGTATTCCCGTACCGGAACAAACGGATAAGTTGTTTCCGACTATCGCGCTGCAGCACCTGCCGCCAATTGTTGGTATTGTCTTCATTCTCGGATTGATTGCAGCGGCTTACAGCAGTGCGGATTCAGCACTGACAGCGCTCACGACTGCCTTCTGCATTGATTTCCTCGGTTTTGAATCCACCTCCCGGTCCGACAAGGATCAGCGAAATTTGCGATTCCGGGTACACATCATGTTTTCGGGCATACTTTTTCTGGCCATCATCGGCTTCAACCAGATCAATGACGATGCCGTCATCAGTAAGTTGTTTGAATGGGCGGGCTATACCTATGGTCCCATACTGGGCCTTTTCTCCTTTGCGCTCTTCACACGCCTTAAAGTGCGCGATCGCCTGGTAGTGCCGGTCTGTATACTCGCTCCCATCATATCGTACCTGCTCAACCGGTATTCCAGTGAGCTGCTGTACGGCTTTGAGTTCGGATTCCTGATCATTGCCCTCAACGGTTTGCTGACCTTTATTGGCTTGCTGGCGATCTCCTATAAGGAGTACGAAGTTGTCGAAGAGGATACCAATTATTAACCCCCGGGTCTATCACTTTTTTATTACCTTGCACCCGTTTTGGAGGGCACTGGTGCCACTCTTTTTTGCGTAAGCTGCCTTACCTGATTCCCTCCAAAACAATCGCACCAACTCGAACGAACAACCAAGCATTATGTCGAAAATACATGCCGCCATTACTGGCGTTCAGGGTTATGTTCCTGACTACGTTCTGACTAATAAAGAGCTGGAAACCATGGTCGACACCAACGATGAGTGGATAACGACCCGGACCGGCATCCAGGAACGACACATTCTCAAAGGAAAAGATAAGGGTTCCTCCGTTATGGCCATTGAGGCCGTAAAGGGGCTGTTGGAGAAAACCAACACCAAACCTGAAGAGATCGAACTGGTAATTTGCGCCACGGTCACCCCCGACATGCTTTTTCCCGACACAGCGAACATCATTGCGCATGCCGTTGGCATCAAGGAAGCCTATTGCTTTGATATAAGTGCTGCCTGTTCCGGTTTCTTATACGCTTTGACGACGGGAGCTCAATTCATCGCTTCGGGCATGCACAAAAAAGTAATTGTGGTTGGTGCCGATAAGATGTCCTCCATTGTCGATTACCAAGACCGCACTACCTGTATTCTTTTCGGTGATGGCGCCGGAGCAGTCATGCTGGAACCAAGTGAAGAATACGGACACATCGACTCTATTCACCAGTGTGACGGAGCCGGCGAGCAGTATCTGAACCAAAAAGCAGGTGGAAGCCGACGGCCAGCATCCATTGAAACCGTTACATCCGGTCAGCATTTTATTTATCAAAATGGTCGTCCTGTATTCAAAGCTGCTGTATCCGGTATGTCTGATGTGGTTAAGCGCGTAATGGAACGCAACGACCTGACCAAAGACGATATCTCCTGGCTGGTCCCCCATCAGGCGAACCACCGCATCATCGAAACGGTCGCTCGCATGGCTGATTTCCCGATGGAGCGCGTCATGATCAATATTCACCGGTACGGAAATACCACCGCCGCAACTATTCCCCTTTGCCTGTGGGATTACGAAAAACAACTGAAAAAAGGAGATAACCTGATCTTAACTGCCTTCGGTGGTGGATTTACGTGGGGAGCTATCTATCTCAAATGGGCTTACGACCCGGCCTAGAACGAGAGATTTCCTATCTTTGCATCGCTTTTTCACGAATTCACAAACAAGACTAATGGCTAATACGTCTGATATTCGCAACGGCCTTTGTATAGAATACAACAATGATATTTTTCAGATCATTGAATTCCAGCACGTAAAACCTGGAAAAGGGGCCGCTTTCGTACGAACCAAACTACGCAGTATGACGACCGGACGGGTGCTAGACAACACGTTTCCCGCTGGCCATAAGATCAACGAGGTGCGGGTCGAACGTCGGCAGTTCCAATATCTGTACAAAGACGATATGGGCTACCACTTCATGAACAATGAGACCTATGAACAGATTCAATTAGAAGAACAGTTCTTACCGGCACCGGGTCTGTTGAAGGAAGCAATGATTGTCGATGTGCTTTTCCACGCCGACAAAGAAATGCCTCTAACCCTGGAAATGCCCCAGTACGTTGAAATGGAAATCACCTACACCGAACCGGGTGTAAAAGGCGATACTGCCACTAACACGCTTAAGCCCGCAACCATTGAAACCGGAGCTGAAGTACGCGTACCCTTGTTTATCAACCAGGGGGACGTCGTAAAAATCGAAACGGCCACCGGGGCTTATATGGAACGCGTAAAACAGTAACATATGAACTTTAAGGAACTCAAAGAGCTGATAAAGCTGATCAATCAGCTCGAGCTTACCGAATTCAAAATGAAGGATGGCGAGTTCGAGTTGTCCGTACGGACGAAAAACTACGAAAAGGTTAAACAACAATTGACGCCGGTCCCCATGCCGTCCCAACAGCCCATGGTCCAGATGCCTCCCGCTCAGGCTCCGGCACCACCCGCTGCCCCGACCAAAACAGAGCCCGCACCGGCAAAGCAAGCTGATTCTTCCGAAACGCAACAGACGGAAGACGAAAGCCAATACCAAGCCGTTAAGTCTCCCATTGTAGGGACCTTCTACCGGTCTTCTTCACCTGAAAAAGGCCCCTATGTAAAAGTAGGAGACACCATTAATAGCGGGGATGTGGTCTGCATCGTCGAGGCGATGAAACTGTTCAACGAAATCGAATCGGAGATCAGTGGAAAAATCGTCAAAGTAATGGTTGAAGATGCGCAACCGGTGGAATACGATCAGGTTCTTTTCCTGGTTGATCCAAAGGGCTAAATCCCGCTTTTTCACCCCAAAGACCAGTTGTTCGTTTTGCCTGCTTTAAACCAGGCTAACCACGGGACGATTTCCGGAACGCGTACCCGTTCAATTGAGTACATATGTTCAAAAAAATACTTATAGCAAATCGCGGTGAGATCGCCTTACGCGTTATTCGCACCTGCCGTGAAATGGGTATTCAGACGGTAGCCGTATACTCTACGGCCGACCGCGAAAGCCTGCACGTTCGATTCGCCGATGAGGCCGTTTGTATCGGCCCTCCATCCTCAGCCGAATCGTACCTGAGCGTACCCCGAATCATGGCAGCGGTCGAAATCACCAACGCCGATGCCATCCACCCGGGATACGGCTTCCTGTCAGAAAATGCCGATTTCGCGGAAGTGTGTGCCGAATACGGTGTCAAATTTATCGGTCCCACGCCGGAGCAAATCCGGAAAATGGGCGATAAGATCACCGCCAAGGAAACCATGATCAAAGCGGGCGTACCCGTAGTACCCGGGTCCGACGGCTTGCTCAAAGATATCAAACAAGGGCTGAAGATCGCCGACGATATCGGCTATCCGGTCATCCTGAAAGCTACCGCCGGTGGCGGTGGTAAAGGAATGCGGATCGTCTGGGCCCCCGATGGATTTGAGAACGCCTGGAATATGGCTCGTCAGGAAGCGAAAGCCTCCTTCTCCAATGATGGTATCTACATCGAAAAATTCATTGAAGAGCCTCGCCATATCGAATTCCAGATCGCCGGCGACCAGCAAGGTACCGTCATTCACCTTTCCGAACGCGACTGCTCCATCCAACGGCGTCACCAGAAGTTGATCGAGGAATGCCCATCTCCCTTTATGACCGACGAGTTGCGGGAGGAAATGGGAAATGCCGCCGTCCTCGCCGGAAAGGCCATTGATTACGAAGGGGTCGGAACCGTTGAGTTTCTGGTCGATAAATACCGGAAATTCTACTTTATGGAAATGAATACCCGGATTCAGGTGGAACATCCGGTAACGGAGGAAGTGATCGACCACGACCTGATCAAGGAACAAATAAAAATCGCTGCCGGAGAGAAAATTTCCGGACAGAATTACTACCCGACAGCCCATGCTATCGAATGTCGTATTAACGCAGAGGACCCCTTCAACGGGTTTCGCCCCAGCCCCGGAAAGATTAGTTCTTTCCACAGCTCAAAAGGACATGGTGTCCGGGTCGATACCCACGTCTATGCCGGGTATAATATTCCTCCTTATTACGACTCTATGGTAGCAAAACTTATCTGCCGCGCACCAACCCGTGAAGAGTGTATCACGAAAATGGAACGCGCCCTGGACGAGTTTATCATCGAAGGAGTAAAAACCACGGTACCTTTTCACCAGCGGATGATGAAGGATAAAAATTTCCGGGAAGGTAACTTCCATACCGGATACCTGGATAATTTTGATCTGACCGCAGAGTAGCCCCCTTCGATCGATACAAAATCACTAACGCGCCTTCCTGGTCAATGAGACCGGGAAGGCGCCTTGTGTACCGCTATTATACCGACAACGAAGTGATTCTGTGCCCCAGCACGAAGTACAGCGAAGCTAAACCACTTCGAGTCGAGTATATACTCGCGTGAAAAGGTTGGCCAAAGCCCAATCCTTTTCGGAAGCGGTATGTTGCAACTATTCCTCCCGTCAGCGGGTTTCTAAATAGAAGAAAAGATTCCCATTGAATCTATCCATTTATTAGAGGTGTACACTTCCCGCCCACCGTTCTCCAATCGTCGAATCGGTCCATAGCCTATGAAAAGTTTTTGGCGCCTGCTAAAATATATACGCAACTATCGGCTGCACTTTACGGCAGCTATTAGCAGTAATGTGCTTACTGCACTATTCACCGTCGTCAGCATTCCGCTCCTGATTCCCTTTCTGGAGATTCTTTTCGACCGACGGGAGGGAGTAACCGAACGCCCCGACATCAGCCTGAACAACCTTTCCAGCTTTGAGCAGTACTTTAATTATTACCTCACCGACCTGATCCAGACGCAAGGCAAGGAAGGGGCACTGCTATTTGTCTGTGGAGCCATCGTTGTGACTTTTTTCTTGAAAAACCTGTTCCGGTATTTGTCGATGTTTTTCATGGCCCCACTGCGCAATGGGATCGTCCGCGATTTGCGAAAGCAACTGTTCGACCAGATATTGGTATTGCCACTCTCCTATTTTTCCGAAGAAAAAAAAGGAGACCTCATGTCGCGTATGACGTCCGATGTCCACGAAGTACAATGGAGCATCCTCAATGTCCTGGAAGCCGTTTTCCGGGAGCCACTCATTATTGCCGGGGCACTCGGCCTGATGATCGTCATCAGCCCGTCCCTTACCCTTTTCGTATTCATCCTGATTATCTTTACGGCTATTGTGATCGGTGGAATTGGCAAGTCCCTGCGCAAACCATCGGGTGATGTACAATTACGTTTGGGTACTTTATTATCCATTATCGAAGAGGGGTTATCCGGCCTGCGCATTATTAAGGGATACAATGCCGAACGATACCAGCAAGACAAATTCGGCGCGGAGAATGATGCTTATCGCCAGTCGCTCACCCACCTGCTTTGGCGAAAAGACCTGGCCTCGCCACTGTCGGAATTCCTCGGTATTCTGACGGTAGCCGTTCTGCTGTGGTATGGCTCACGGCAGGTGTTTGCCGAATCGCTGGAACCCGGAACCTTTTTAGCCTTTATTTTTGCCTTTTACAATGTCATTGAGCCTTCCAAGTCCTTTTCCAAAGCCTTCTATAACGTGCAAAAGGGTATTGCGGCCCTGGAACGCATCGAAACGGTCCTTGATGCGCCCAATACCATGCCGGATCAACCCAATGCCAAACCCCTCAGTGACTTTAACGACCGCATCGAATACCAGGACGTGAGCTTCACTTACCGGACAGAAGAAGGCCCCGTCTTGCGCGGAATCGATCTCACCATTGAGAAGGGTAAAGTCATTGCACTTGTAGGTTCTTCCGGAGCCGGTAAATCCACCCTGGTTGACCTCTTACCGCGCTTTTACGATGTGACCCAAGGACGTATTCTATTGGATGGGAACGACATTCGCGAGTACCGTTTGCACGATTTACGCGAACTTATGGGCATTGTCTCCCAGGAAGCGATCCTGTTCAACGATACCATTTACAACAATATCGTTTTTGGCCTGGAGGGCGTTAGCCCGGCCGACGTCGAGCGAGCGGCCCGCATTGCTCATGCCCACGATTTTATTACCCAAACCGAGCACGGGTACCAGACCAACATTGGCGATCGGGGAAACAAATTAAGTGGCGGGCAACGCCAACGGCTTACTATTGCCCGGGCGATCCTCAAAAACCCACCCATCCTCATTTTGGACGAGGCTACCTCAGCCCTCGATTCAGAATCCGAAAAACTGGTACAAGCAGCCCTCGTCAACGTCATGAAAGACCGTACATCCATCGTCATTGCCCACCGCCTGTCAACCATTCAACACGCCGACGAGATCGCCGTCATGCGTGATGGCCGTATTCTGGAACGGGGAACGCACTCGGAACTGCTGACCCGTCATGGTGAATACCAAAAACTGGTGGAGATGCAGGCCTTTTAATAGCCATATGCTGAGGTCGCTGCTACCGCGCCAACGCAAAATTAGATCTTCCTGTCCTAAAGAGGCATCAAGCTTTTATGGACATTTAGAAAGTGGTACCTTGAAGAGTCGAAAATCCCGTGCTTATGCGCTTTCTTATTTACCTGCTGCTTACCTGCTTTCCAGCCTTGAGCATAGCCCAAATTCGAATTTCCCCAGGCCAACTCCCGGCTCCTGGTGACACCGTACTATTCGCTGTCGATAATCTCCCCTCCGGGATACAGGCAGGAGTACCCGGAGAAAATTTGCGTTGGGATTTTACCACTTTACAAGCGCCATTTACCCAGCGTACAGCATGGTCTACTCCGTCCCCGGAATCGCCCTTCCCCGCGGCCAACCTTCAGTTAAGGCTCGGTGAGGAAACTATCGTGTATTTTGACAAACGCAACAATGGTACTGTCTTCCAATTAGGTGCCACCGGCCAGGACCCACTCGACCTGGGCTTCACCGGCATGGTGGCATACGCCAAACCCGAACTCTATCGCCGGGCACCACTTGCCTACGGAGATACCTATGAGCACGACTACGCCTTCTCCCAAACCATAGCCGCAGAAGATGTCCCCCAAATACTACTGGACGAGCTACCCATCACACCCGATAGCTTCCGGGTAAGCCTCGTCGGCGACCGCACCGATGAAGTCGACGCCTTCGGACGCATGGTTCTGCCAGGTGGCTTCTTCGAAGTGCTGCGGGAAAAAAGAACAACCGTCCAAAGCCTGAAGCTGGAAGCAAAACTTGGCCCTTTCCCCTGGCAGGATATTACCGGCTTCCTAACCTCCGACGACTTCCCCAACGAGCGGGTTCAGGTGGATTACGTGTTCTATTCCGATGAATTAAACGAGCCGGTAGCCATCCTGGAGATGGGCCCCGAAGAGCGTTTTGTTGCCCGCGTCACCTTCAGCGTTCCCTCCGTTTCCACCAACGTTCAGGAAGTGACCAAATTGGAGCCGGGCGTTTACGCCTTTCCCAATCCGGCAATCATCAATGTGCGATTTGAATTCACCAACCTGCCCCCGGGCACCTACGAATTGTCCATCATGAATATCCTGGGAATAGAAGTGTGGAAGGAGTCCTACTTCCTGCAGGGCAACCGCACCGAACGCATCGATATCTCCAACTTGCGGAAAGGCACCTATCTGTATAGCCTGAAAGATTCCCGGGGCAAGATCATCACCACCAAACGACTGGTAGTTGTGCGTCCTTAGGGTTTACCTGCTATTGCCTTACGGCAAAAAGGTCCTGATCAATTTTTTCTCCTCCTTAAATAGGGGTAATCAGGGACCCGACTCATCTTAGGTGTGAAATCCAAAAAATACACGAAGATGAAAAAAGGAATTACCCTGCTCGCACTCCTGTTTATCGGCTTGTTCAGTGTACAGGCACAAGAAGAAACCCTCTTTGGCAATAATGCCCTCGACCTCACCGGCGTTTGGTATAATAGTCGACATAACTTTTCCTTTTTCGATGAGGATGCCCACTACGTACGCGGCGGAAGCATTGATCTGGAATTCGGTCGCTCCATCTTCCTGGGATGGTCCTGGCACCGTATGCGGGACGATTTGTTCCTGGAAGAAGGAAATGTCAGCTTTAAGCTTCGCCACAGTGGCCTGAAACTGGCCTACGCACCGGCCGCCGGCAAAGTTATTCACCCCTATTTCAGTGTGATGGCTGGTAGCGGTAAGATCGACATTACCGGCGATAGCGATGACCGCATCTTCGGCATCACCCCCACCGGTGGACTGGAAATCAATGTGACCGAATGGTTCCGGCTTGGAACCGAAGTAGGTTATCGCTACGTGACGGATGTAGATGTCCGCAATCTGGGCTCCGAAGATTTCTCTACCCTCTTTGTGCAGGTCCAGCTCCGCTTCGGTTTTAGCTGGGGATATTGGTAGGCAGTTGGCAGTGTGCAGTGTGCAGTTGGCAGTGTGCAGTGTGCAGTTGGCAGTTGGCAGTTGGCAGTTCGCAGTTGGCAGTTGGCAGTTGGCAGTTCGCAGTTCGCAGTTGGCAGTTCGCAGTTATTTTAACTATAAACTGTTGACTACAAACTGCTAACTGCACACTCGGAACCGTGGACCACTAAAGTGGTAGGCGGTAGAATTGTTCCCCCCGGCACCACAGCTACAGCTGTGGCCTGATTTTTACCTATAACCTGCCGTAAGCCGTAAGCCGTGAACCTTGGACCTTGAACCGTGGACCACTAAAGTGGTAGGCG
>JASBTH010000593.1 GCA_030148525.1 Saprospiraceae bacterium
CGAAATAAGTGAGCCAAAACTTGACCTTTCCTTTACCCGCGTGGATGGGAATTTTGGATGTAAGGACACAAGTGTAACCATCGGCTTGGTAATTGATTCCATTCCTGATAGCCTGAATATCCTATGGGATGATGGTCAATCAACTTTGCTGCGAGAAGTGACTAACGCAGGTCAGTATACACTTACGTTAAGAGATGGGTTCTGCGAGCGTGATTTTGTATTTATGGTCGAGGATGCCGGTAACAGCGACCTCTTCTACCAGCGTATCGAAGAACCCTTTTCCTGCACCCGGGAAGTAGCTCAGGTTGGAGTGGCTGTTTCCGACGATCTGGATTATTCCTTTGCCTGGAGCGAATCCGGATTTGACGGGCCTACCCTGGATGTAACGGAGCCCGGCACCTATAGCGTGACCATCACCAGCGGTCGTTGTGAAGAAGTGGAAACCTTCGAGGTTCTACCCTTTGTAGAACCTGCCTTTTCATTTGCTCAACGTCTGGACGGTACCCTTTCCTGTGATCCCAATCAAAGCGCTTCCATTGGTTTTACTGAGCGGCCGAATACCAATTACAGCTACGCCTGGTCGACGGGAGCCGATACCCCTACCGCCGGTGTCGATAGTGCCGGCCGGTACGAAGTAGTGGTTTCGGAAGGTATCTGTTCCGATACCTTTGCCTTTCAGGTTGGGGTTAACCCGGTCAAAAACTATACCCGCCGGGAGGGGGCTCTTAGTTGTTCAAATGCGACAAGCCTGATCGGTCTATCCGGTGATGTACCTGATTATTACGAGTTCCACTGGACGCCCGGAGGCAGTATTCTGCCAGCCATCACGGTCGACCAGCCAGGCATCTACGAAATGACGGTCGAAAGCCCCGGGCGTTGCTTGTTCCGGGAAGCATTTACCGTGGACCGGATCACAAATCCCGATGGATTCATACGTCTCGACGGGCAACTTGATTGCACGGGCTCCGATACGGTAACCGTAGGACTGGCACCCAACCCGCAGGTGGAATCACCCCTGCAATACAGCTGGACTACCGGTGACACGGCCCAAACGATCGAAGTAACCCAGGCCGGCATCTACGAGGTGACCGTAACCGGCAGTCCTGCCTGTAGGGAAGAATACTCCTTTTCAGTTACAACGCTGGCCTCCAATATTACCTACCAGCGAATTGATCCTCAATTGAACTGCCTCGATCCCAGGGTGACTATTGGCGTGGAAGATCCGGGTACGGATCAATTGTCCTACGCCTGGAGCAATGGTCAGACCAGTCCCAACATTGCGATCAGCGCTGCCGGTGAATACCAATTGACTATCACCGATCCGGGGAGTGGCTGTTCCCGAGTGGAGACCTTCCGGCAAAACGAACCCGCTATACAACAGGCAGAACTAACCTCAACCTGCCTGCTCGAAGACCTGTGCGGTGGTGAAGCCGAATTTACCGCCTCCGTAATAGATGGTGAAGCACCATTTATTTACCAATGGAATACCGGCCAGACGGATACTGTTGCCGGCCCGGCCTCCCTTCGAATCGATCAATCGCTGCCCATTTCCGTACTGGTTACTGATGCCTCCGGCTGTCAGGTAAATCTACAGGCACCAGCTCCCGAATGCATCCCGCTGAATGAATTGCGGGTGAGTGTGTATTTCGAGTGTTCACAGAACAGCGACGATGGTGTTTTACAGGCCGAAGTGATTACCGGTGGAGTGCCTCCATATGTGTACACCTGGAATACGGGACAGCTCGACACCAGCTATTTCCGTAGCCAGGTACCATTCGATCCGGAACAAGGCAGGTATGAAGTCACAGTCACCGACGCCATTGGGCAAACGGGCAGTTGGAATTTTGACCACACCGAAGAATACGGATGTGGCAGCCCGCAATCCCCGGTATTGGAATACGCTGCCCCACATATCATTGTGGAACCTGGCAGTCAATTCACCTACCCCATTCACGTCACTAACTATGAAGATGTGGCACGGTCGGTGTATACCATCGAATGGGATCCCTGCCTGGTACGGGCGGATACCATCAAATTATACAGTCCCGAAGACACGCTGACCTTTACCGACTTTTCGGGCTTGGAAGGAATTTACGAAACATTTGCCGGTGGCTATTCCGGATCCGATTTACCCGACTCGCTCCTGGTTACCGAAATCGTTTTTACGGCCGTCGGATCCGGGGTCAGCCCGTTCTTATTCAGCATTAATGAGTCGGCTCGCAATACCAGTATGGAAGCTGTTCCGGTTCGTCCGATACACGGGTCGATTACCATTGCGGATGAAGATGACCTGGTGACGGCCGGTGATGCCAACCGGGACGGGACGATTGACCATTTTGATGTTCTGCCAGTTGGAATTGGTTTTTCAGGTAATGGTCCCGATCGCCGTCGGCAATTGAATAGCGGACAAGAGTTTGGATATTTCTGGTCTGAATCCACCACTGGCCGGGGAACAAATTTACGCCACTTCGATGCGGATGGTAATGGCCGAATCGGAGAAGCGGACATTGCGGTGATCGATCAGAACTGGTCGGCTGGAACAGTAGGTTACGACTCCACGGGACTGGCTGCTTTCACTATGGAGGCCGATTCCCTGCACCCTGGTAGCATGGATACCATCCAAATAATGACCGATGCCATAACTAATGCTTACGGAATTGCTTTTGTCCTGGATTATTCGGACACCGACCTGAGTGAACAGGATATTCAGCTGGTACTGAATGGGAGTTGGTTGCTGACCAACGACAATGGCCTATCTTACGTGCGGCACGAGCCCGACCACCAACAAGTATTCATCGGCCTGTCGAGGACCGACGGCAACGCTGTGTCGGGGGAAGGTCTGGCCGCCCAATTGATAATCCAAACACCAGAGAACCTGAATAACGGGCTTACCTTACACCTGATGGGAGCCCGTTTGACTGATGTCGATGAAAACTATACTACCATTCAATCAAGTACAGTCCGGATTCCGACACGAATCACCACCAGCATTTCGGCTAATCCACTGGATGCTTTGGTTTCCGTATTCCCCAATCCGGCTAAAGACTGGATTTCGGTACGGGTTACAGACCTTCAGGTTGAGCGCTTGGAATTGTATGACGGTCAGGGGCGCCTCCTGATCACTACACCGAATAGCTATATGCTTAGAACGTCCCAATTATCCGGTGGACTTTATGCGCTTCGCATTGTAACTGATAAGGGTACGATTACAAGATCCATTATTATTCAGAAGTAATAAGCCTGATCGTGGCCCCCAGTCTGTCATTTGCGACTGGGGGCTTTTTTGCAAAAGCACTAATAGGCGTCTGCTGGTAACCTTCAAAAAGCGCTTTTTCATCTCTTTTAAACCAGAACTCATCCCCAAAAAGAGCGTTGCTAACGGTCTCTTTCCCAAAAGGTTCCCTGAATTATCCACATCTTCCCATATTTAACATTTATATTTGGGTGTGAATGCTAGCGAATGATATATTTGTCGGGACCCTTTACTCTGAGAGGCTTAGCCTGCTTTTCACATAAAGATGGCAGGTTATTTCAAAACACAAACGAACAACTGTGGAAAACACGGATCGACCTAGCAGGTGGCGCTTTACTCGTCGCCAGAAAATGATTATTGGTTTTACTACCCTATTTGTTCTAAGCACCTTTCTCGCCCTACACTTCCTGCAGACCAACCGCCTGAATCTCGGAGCCTCGGTCAGTGATACGGAACCGAAAGAACTCGATGCTTTTCCAATTACTATTCCCACCATTCAATACGGCTTTGTACTCGACACCTTTCAGGTTGACCGCGATACCTTCCGACGTGGGGAATACCTGGGTGATATTCTGCTCCGACACGGCATCGACTATCCAACTATTCAGCAAATAGCGACCAATGCCGATACGGTTTTTAAGATTAACCGCTTCCGCATTAACCGACCTTATACCATTTTGAGCCGGGATACCGCTCATGGCGCCGACCATTTTATTTACGAGCCCAGCGTTTACGAATACGTTGTTTTCGATCTTAAGGGGGACTTAGGAGTACGCAAAGTAAGACACCCGATTTCCACTAAGTCATTTGCCAAGGGCGGTACGATTGAAAGTTCACTGTGGGCTGCTATGGACCAAATCGGAGCGGGCCCGGAACTATTTGTCAAACTTGAGGATGCGCTGCAATGGTCGGTCGACTTCACGCGGGTGCAAAAAGGAGATCAATTCAAGGCCGTTTTTGACCAAAATTATATTGAGGGACAACGAGTTGGCGCCGGACTGGTACACGCTGCCCACTATAAAACGGGAGAAACTGAATTTTATGCCATCTACTACGATGGCTCCAAGGAACACGAAGGGTATTACGACCTGGAAGGTCGCCCCATGAATAAAGGTTTCCTGAAGGCACCGGTGAAAGCCTCGCGCATTTCGTCCTACTATAACCTGAATCGTTTCCACCCCATCCTCAAGCGTCGGCGTCCGCACCTTGGTACTGATTACGCTGCTCCCCACGGCACCCCTATACAAGCAGTTGGTGACGGAGTCGTTTCCATTGCTTCCTATACCAACGGAAACGGGAATTACGTAAAGATTAAGCACGACGACACCTACCAGACACAGTACCTGCACATGAGCGGCTTCGCCGATGGAATCCGGGCGGGCAGTCACGTAAAACAAGGCCAAACTATTGGTTATGTGGGATCGACGGGGCTTGCAACCGGTCCCCACGTGTGCTTCCGCTTCTGGAAAAATGGTCGCCAAGTCAATCACCTGCGCCTCAATTTCC
>JASBTH010000017.1 GCA_030148525.1 Saprospiraceae bacterium
GGTTTGCGCGAAGCAACCAAGGAAGGTGCAGCTCGTAATGAAGATATTTTCAATAAACGAGCTATTCTGACGGCCATCGAAGACAAACTGGATGGCTCCGTAAAAGGCATGTCAGATGAAGATGTGATTCAAGTTTTTGAATCCGAAATGCAACAGATCGTGCTCGATATGGAAGGCAATGTGGTGGAGGGCAAAAAAGCAGAGGACATCAACATGGCCGTTGAACGTAAAAAACCCGAACCGAATCGCATGCTCCCTCTCTATATTTACGAGGGTGACGGCAATAAGACTTATATTTTGTCGGTTCGCGGGAGTGGTCTGTGGGATGAGATCTGGGGTACTATCGCCCTGGAAAACGACATCAATACCATTGCCGGTGCTGCCTTCGATCACGCTGGTGAAACGCCTGGTCTGGGTGCTGAAATCAAAGATAACCCCAAATTCTCGGCCCAATTTAAGGGCAAGAAGATCTATGATGACAGCGAGTTTGTCTCTGTCGATGTAGTAAAAGGTGGTGCTCCCACCGGTGCTGAACACGCCGTAGATGGTATTTCCGGTGCTACCGTAACCGCCGATGGCGTAGAAGAGATGCTTTACCGTGGCATTCAGTATTACGAGCCTTATTTGAGTCAGCTCAAGCAGAGCTCCATGGTCCTGGAACCAGCTCAGTAACATTCAATTGATCCAACTATTTAACCGTTATAGGCATGGCTGAAACAACCGTTAAAGAACAAGAAGTACAGGAAAAGGAACCGTTGTTCGGACCGAAGGAGCGAAAATTGCTCACCGATCCGCTCAACGACAATAACCCCATTACCGTGCAGGTGCTCGGGATTTGCTCTGCACTGGCGGTAACCTCCCTGGTTTACCCGTCGATCGTAATTTCCGTAGCAGTAGTTTTTGTAACGGGCTTTAGTGCGCTGTTCACTTCTCTGCTTCGTAACTACATCCCCAAGCAGGTGCGTTTGATCGTCCAACTGGTGATCATTGCGACCCTGGTTACCGTAGTGGAGTTGACGCTGAAGTATCTGAACTATCCGGTCTACAAGCAATTGTCGGTCTACATTGGACTGATCATTACAAACTGTATCGTGATGGGACGTCTGGAGGCCTTCTCCATGGCTAATAAGCCCTGGCGTTCCTTCCTCGACGGCGTCGGGAATGGTGTCGGTTACGGGGTCATACTGATTGGTGTAGCCATCATTCGGGAGATCTTTGGTAAGGGTACGCTCTTTGCCGGTAGCCCGATTGAATTATCGATCATCGGCCCTTCAGCGGATTACCTGATCAATACTACGACCAACAGCTGGTTCGGCTGGTACAGCAATAACAACCTGATGGTACTGCCCGCTGCGGCCATGTTCATCATCGGTATTATGATTTGGGTACAGCGCAGCTACAATACCAAACTGGTCGACGTGTCCTAGGGGACGAAGGTCAATTGATTGTTCAAACAAACAAGTAAAAAACAATGGGCGAATTTGTAAATATATTCCTGAAAACGGCCTTCGTTGAAAACCTGGTACTCGCGTACTTTCTGGGAATGTGTTCCTACCTGGCCGTATCAAAGACGGTTAAAACGGCGTTTGGTCTGGGACTGGCCGTGATTTTCGTTTTGGGCATCACTATGCCGATCAACTGGCTGATCAATACCTACCTGCTGAGTGAATCCGGCATCCTGGGTATAGACCTGACCTTCCTTCGGTTTATTCTTTTTATCGCCGTGATCGCCTCCATGGTACAGTTAGTAGAGATGGTGGTTGAAAAATACTCGCCCTCCCTGTATACGGCTTTGGGTATCTTCCTGCCACTGATTACTGTGAACTGTGCTATTTTAGGCGGATCCCTGTTTATGGTATCCCGTGAGTACAACTTTTCTCAGTCTATTGCATTTGGTTTAGGAGGAGGGTTTGGATGGTTCCTGGCGATCATTGCCATTGCTGCTATCCGTGAGAAAATCCGTTATTCCAATGTGCCGCCGGCCTTGCGTGGACTGGGTATGGCCTTTATCCTGACCGGTTTGATGGGTATTGCCTTCATGTCCCTGATGGGTATTGATCCGGCTGCATTCTCTGGTAATTAATATCGTGCATTAGATAAATTACAACCCGAATAAAGATGACGCTTTTAGCTTTCAGTTTTTCGACCATATTATTCGCGGTACTCGTTTTTAGCCTGGTTATCCTGGCACTGGCTTTCCTGCTGATTTACGCCCGTAAGCAGCTGGTACCCCAGGGAGACGTGAAGATCGTGATCAACGGAGATGATGAGAACCCATTGACCGTTCAACCGGGTTCCACCCTTTTGGGGGCCCTCTCCGATAACAATATTTTTCTGCCATCTGCCTGTGGAGGCGGTGGTACCTGCGCCATGTGCGAGTGCCACGTCGATAATGGTGGTGGCGATGTACTGCCTACCGAAATGAACCACCTGACCCGTCGCGAAGCGGCGGAGAATAAGCGATTGGCTTGCCAGGTGAAGGTTCGTGAAGACATGGAAATCCGTATTCCGGAGGAGATCTTTGGTATTAAAAAGTGGGAATGCGAAGTGGTATCCAACTACAACGTCGCCACGTTTATCAAAGAGTTTGTCGTTAAATTACCCGAAGGTGAAAACCTCGATTTCGAATCAGGTGGCTACGTACAGATCGATGTGCCCAAGATCACCGTCGACTTCAAAGACTTCGACATTGAGTCACATCCCCGCATGGAGAAAAAGGACTTTAAGCCCGAATGGGATAAGTTCAATATGTGGGAGCTGTCTATGAAGAACGACGAGGAGCAATTCCGTGCCTACTCCATGGCCAATCACCCCGCCGAGGGAGATATTGTGATGCTGAACATCCGTATTGCCACACCTCCCTTCGACCGCAAAGCTGGTGGCTGGATGGATGTGAATCCCGGTGTTTGCTCATCGTATGTATTTGGTCGCAAGCCCGGTGATAAGGTGACTATTTCTGG
>JASBTH010000019.1 GCA_030148525.1 Saprospiraceae bacterium
ATCATGTTTTCCTGGGATCCTTATGTCAAAGAAACGCGGGATCAATATCCGGATTCATTAATAATTGAGTTAGGGAAAAACCATTTGGTCCCCTCTTCCTGGATGATCGTATGTGACAGTGCATTTCTCGAGGACCACCTCCCCGCAGTCAGGGGATTTTTAAGGGCAACTAATAAGGGACTGGAAAAGGCTAAGGCATCAAAAGAAGCAGCGATTCGCAACCACCGGGATATACTGGACCGTGGAGCCTACCAGGCCGGCGATATTCAACCTGAAATGATTGACCGAATGGATATTTCCTTGAACGAAGAATTGGTGTTGGATCTCGAGAACCAGGCACAATGGCTGATTGACATGAACTATGTTTCGGAAACCGATATACCAAATTTTTCAGAACTGATTTGCCCGGACCCTTTGTGTTCTATTGATTCTTTAAAAGTGTTTTTACCAACCTTAAATGCATGTCAATAAGGGCAAAAATATTACAGTTTGTCTGGCTTGGTGTGGTTCTGTTATGCCTGATTATCACCATTCAAATCCTGTATGGGCAACGGGCTGCCCGGCTCTTAGAAAGCGGACGAATTGCCGACAATGTGGTACAGGAGATATCCTCCCTGTTATTCATTGTCGACGAATTTGAAGATCGAAAAAACATTCGACTCTTTCAGGTCTGGCAAAGGCGGTTTGAGGCCCTTTCCGAGTCCCTGGCGGATCATCCCGAACTGTACCGCCAGATTAAAGATGACCTGGCACTTCTGCATTTGTTAATCAATGAACTACACAGCATTGAATCCGGTCCGCCATTGTCTGCTCTTTCCGCAGAACAGCTCGGGATCAGAGTCCGGAAAGAGCAATTCATCAGGAATCGGAATGATATTGCCATCCGGCGAATTTTGTCCAGATCCATTCGGTACTCCCAACAGGTGTCACAACGCCAGGAAGGCATTCTTCAGAAAACCCAAATAGTACTAATTGGTCTGATAATCGTATGTATTTCCCTGTTTGTCGTCATTGTATTATGGTTTTTCTTTCAGTTTTCTGACTCTTTTAAGTCGCTTGCGCAAAAAATAAACCTGACGCCCCCATTGACCGAAAGTTATCTGCCCCCCGATCATTCCGAACCGTTTCGCTTCCGGGAGTTCAACCACATATTGCAAAATTTTCACAATCTGTTGCAACGCATTTATCAGGTCAACCTGGAATTAATGGATAATCGGGCAAAACTGGAAATGGCAGCAGACCGTGAACGCGCCTGGGTAGCCTCGGAATTACACGACAATATTACCCAGCTGTTGGGGATGGCAAAAATGCAGTTAAACAATCTCGCCGTGGAAACGCCTGCAATGCAGGATCATCAGCGATTCCAAAAAGCACAAATGCTGCTCATGCAGGCTACCGAGGACCTTCGTCATCTGACCCACCGGATTATGCCCGCTTCCATCAAAGACTTTGGCATTGTTCTGTCCGTTCAAGAGTTACTCTCGGAAATAGAAAACGCGAACGACATCCACACCGAATTGATATACGATAACGATGTGCGACTGAACGACGAAAAAGAATTGAATGTGTTTCGTATCATTCAGGAAGCAGTTGCCAATACCGTAAAACATGGTCGTGCTTCTCACCTGAAGGTAACGCTGCGGTTTGGTGAATCGACATTGCTTGTCCGGGTTGCGGATGACGGCATTGGATTTTCAAGTGAAGAGAAACCCTTAGGAATAGGGCTACGTACCATGCATAACAGGGCTTCCAGAATTCGCGGAAAGCTCAATATTTCGTCTGGTGAAGAGGGTACCCTCGTCGAGCTGTACGTACCTACAAAATAGGTTGTCATATGTCTAAAATTAGCGTATTTATTGTCGATGATCATCAATTAGTCCGCGAGGGCTTTAAAGCAATTTTGGCTGATCTGTCAGATAGTATTGATATAACCGGGGAAGCCGTTAACGGACGTGATTTACTCCGTCAACTATCCAGTGGGTTGCCACCGCCCGATATCGTGCTCATGGATGTTAATATGCCCGACCTGAATGGCATCAAAACCACGGAGACACTGAACAAGGATTATCCCGACATACAGGTTATAGCTCTATCGATGATGAAACAAAGTGTTCACATCAGGCAGATGCTAAAGGCAGGAGCACGCGGATATCTTTTAAAAGATTGTAACAAACAAGAACTACAACTAGCCATTCAACAAGTCCATCACGGGGATACCTACTTCAGCTTCGAAGTAAAGGATTTGGTTATGCAACATCTCACGAAACGTTCAGGTCCGAGCCATGAGAACCTCAGTGACCGGGAACTCGAAGTGCTGGCCCTGATAGCCAGGGACTACTCTAACCGCGAAATAGCCGATGCGTTGTTTATCAGCCCGCGAACAGTGGATGCACATAAACAGAATATCTTGCGCAAAACGGGTGTGAAATCCATGGCCGGCCTGGTCGTTTTCGCGATTAAACACAATCTGGTGGATTTTCCCGCCTGATAGGTAATTCCCCTAACCATAAATTAGGGTTTTCCCCCTTTTCTCGTCGGCCGGGAATGCTCACCTTTGTATTATGCAAACGGAATAAGCGTACGAAATCTTTCAGGCACCAAGTGGCCTATCCCTCCAGTATATGAAAGCAATGTAATTGACGCACTATTTCCAAAACCAAAATCCTCTAGGCTACAGATTACACAGTTGTATGTAGGGCGAATGACTTTAGCCACACGATAAACTATTTTGCTTATTTAAATTTCCCCTTGATGGCGTGCAAATATCGCACGCCTTGTTTGTATAGTTGAGATTTCTGAATGATAATATATAGATCAATTTTGGATAATCTCGATGAGCAGCCTGCTTCCTTTAGGATGGAAGCAGGCTTTTTTATGTACAACGGGACCTCGAGTATCATCCACCCCCGCAAAAGTAAGCCAACTATCCTGGAACCGCCTGACTTGTAACAAGAACGGCATAGGTAAAACCCCTGCAGGCCAATTAAGATATTCTCTCTTTTATCGACTAGTCAATCCCTGCATATTTATCTAAATCGTAAACCATAACTGGCAGGACAGTCCTTACATAACCTATCTCGCAAAGATGACTTATTCACCAAACGCTGGAATGAAGGAGGATACTTCCAAAGGCAGTGCGGATAAGAAGAGCCAAGTTGATATATATACCCTTATCGACGATATTATCCTGGAACATGATTTGGACACCGGAAGCACTACCTGGAAGAATGTCTGCAATTCGCCATTTGACCTTCGTCCCAACTCCTCCTTAGCGGATTGGCGAGCCCTAATACACCCAAATGACCTTGAAGAAACGCTATCTTCTGCTCAGGAAGCCCTGTGTGGGGACGACCAACAGTGGTCCCGTACATATTGGCTAAAAGACCTGAACAATACCTATCAATTAATCCAGGACCGGCGGATCATCAAACGCTATGAAAATGGACGGCCATCCTCGGTCCTTGCTATCCTTAAGGTTATCCCTCAGGAACAACAATTAAGAAATAGATTAGACCGCAGCTTTGACCTGGCCTGCATTGGTCGCTGGGAACTGGACTTGTTGTCGGGGGAATTGTATTGGTCCGATATGACCAAGAAAATCCATAATAAACCCCTTCACTATATACCTAATATTGAGGAAGCCATCTATTTCTACAAGGAGGGAGAACATCGGGATCAGATTCAGTCGTCGATTCAGAATGTTTTGGATGGGCACATAGATACCTGGAATTTGGAGGCTATCTTGGTTACTGCCACTGGCCAGGAAAAGTGGGTACGAGCCTTTGGTCAAGCCGAAAAAATCCGAGGTAAGATTGTCCGTCTGTTCGGTAGCTTGCAGGATATTTCGGAACAGAAAGAGACTGAACTAATCATCCAGCATGCTAAGAAACGCTACCAACTGGCGGCCAAAGCGGGAACCATTGGTATATGGGAATGGGATTTTTCGCGAAAGCGAATTCACCTGGACGAAGTTATGTATGATCTTTACGGTTTTTCCCCCGAAGATCGAAATCGCCCGCTTTCGACTCTGGAGTCACGTCTTCATCCGGAGGACTTAAGTAATGCCCGAAGAGAACTGGAGGAAGCGATCCAGAATGGAGGCAACTACCAGTCGACCTTCCGGATTTGTTTACCGCCTGATCGCAGCCTTCGACATATAAAGGCCTTCGGTGATATTGTTTTCGATGAATCCGGCCATCCTAAAACCATGATCGGTCTCAATATGGACATTACGCAGGAGGTAGAGCAAACCCGCAACCTAAGGCAAGCTAATGCCGAAAAAGAAGAGATCCTGAACAGTATATCCGATGGCTTTATCAGTATTGATGACAACCGCCAGATGACCTACTGCAATAAAGCCGCTAAAACGATCTTTAACAGCTTACAAGACTGGGAAGATCAGAACTGGTTTGATATTACCTTCCGCAAACAGGGACACGTATGGAAAAAGCTGGAACAGTGCCTCTCCCAAAAAGTAACCACCTGGTCAAAAGCCTATTACGAAGAAACAGAAACATGGCTTTACATTCTGTTTTACCCAAAGGAAGAAGGTGCTGTATGTTTTTTCCGGGATATTTCCGATGTAGAGGAGTATGCGCAAATAATTACAACGCAGTACCAAAAGCTTAAAAAGATTGCCTGGGCTCAGTCACACGAATTGCGAGCCCCCCTGACCAATATTCTGGGTCTGGTCAATTTGTTGCGGGAAGCGTACACCGGCGATAACCAGGAAATCCACACCTTCCTTGATATGCTTTCCGAATCCTCGGTAAACCTGGATGCCATCATTCATAAAATGATCCTGGAAACAGACCATATACCATAACAATTTTGCTCTGTATGCTTCCCCCTGTTTACTCCCACAGATTCGATACAGCATTTGTCGGTTGAACAAATCCGCAGTTATGCTTTTTACCATTCGCTGATATAAACCACTGAGCCTGTTCTCCTGACGAGAGCAGGCTTTTTTTGATTCCATAAGAGCGTGTTTGGGATTTATCCTTTGGACTGCAAATGTCTATTATACCGACAACGAAGTGGTTTTGCTTCGCAGTACTTCGTGCTGGGAATCCAAACCACTTCGAGTCGAGTATATACTCGCGTGAAAAGGTTGGGCAAAG
>JASBTH010000035.1 GCA_030148525.1 Saprospiraceae bacterium
TGACTGTTCAGGGTAAAGTGGTCGACCAGGAAGACAACTCACCGCTGACCGGCGTTACCGTAATGTTAAAAGGAACGACGAACGGTGTTATAACCGACCTGGAAGGCGACTACTCCATCGAAGCACCCGCCAATGGCATCCTGGTCTTTTCTTTCGTCGGAATGATCACCAAAGAGGAACCCATTAACGGAAGGTCGACTATCGACCTCTCCATGGAAACCGATGCCGTTGGTCTCGACGAAGTGGTCGTCGTAGGCTACGGTACCCAAAAGAAAGAAAACCTCTCGGGTGCCGTTGATGCCATCGACATTGAACAACTGGAGAGCCGCCCGATAAATAACCTGGCACAAGGTCTGCAGGGTGTGGCTCCCAACCTGAACATCGGATTCAACAGCGGTGCTCCCGGCCAGGCGGCATCGTTTAATATCCGTGGTTTTACCTCCATCAATGGAGGTGAGCCCCTGATTCTGATCGATAACGTACCCGTTGATCCGATCGAGCTAAACCGCATAGCTCCGCAGGATGTCGCCTCCATTTCCGTAATAAAGGACGCATCAGCTGCCGCCATCTACGGTGCCCGTGCTTCTTTTGGTGTGGTGTTGATCACCACGAAAAACGGTTCACAGGATGGAGTTCAGGTTACGTACACCAACAACCTGTCGCTGAGTCAGCCTACGGTCCTGAGCGATCGCATTACCGACCCGTACATTTTTCTGCGTGTAAAAGAAACGGCCTCTGATAATACCCCCTGGGACAATCAGAATTTCAGTGATGAAACCTACAAATGGGCCAAGGAGCGCTCTGATAATCCAGAGTCTACGCCTGGCGTGCGCATGAACGAGAATTCGGGTATGTGGGAATATATGGGTAACCGCGACTGGGTAGCCTATTTCCTGGATGATAACTCTTTTTCGCAGGATCATAACATCAGTGTAAGTGGCCGCTCCGACAATGCCGACTACTACCTCTCGGGGGGCTACAACCGATACAATGGCTCTTTAAGGCTGGCTGATGATTACTTTGACCGCTACTCCGTTCGTGGAAAAGTGAACTTCCGCGTAAATGACTGGCTAACTATTGGCAACAATACCTTCTTATCTAATACCCTGCGGGAAAATCCAAGCTATTTCTCAGTATGGGATATTTATAATATGGACCCGGTTTCCTTCGATAAAAACCCCGATGGTACCTGGGCTAACACCGAAGTAGGTATTGAGGCTGCTCAATTGACCGACGGAGGAGACTCCCAGCAACGATACAACAGTTACCAGTCAACCTTCTCTGCGGAATCATGGCTACTGAAAGATGTGCTCAAATTTAATGCAGAGTACACGGTGCGTCGCGGACAGACCAACTGGAACTGGTTCACTACTAAGTACCTCGTAGGTTTTGGTGAAGATGATGTACGCGAAGTGGGTACCAATCGCGCTTACCGTGAAGCTACTTTCGATCGCTACGATGTAGTGAACCTGTACGGTACCTACAACCAGAAAATTGGTTCGGACCACAACATCACCGTCATTGGCGGGTACAACCAGGAGTTTTTCCGTACGGAGACCTTTTACGCGGAGCGCGAGGGATTGATCTCTGCTTCTCTGCCCACCATCGCTCTGGCAACCGGCGAGGATGAAGTGAACGAACGCATCTTTGACTGGGCCGTTCGCGGTATTTTCGGTCGGATCAACTACATCTTCAAGGATAAATACATCCTGGAATTTAACGGTCGCTACGATGGTTCTTCCCGTTTCCCCTCCGAAAATCGCTTCGGATTCTTCCCTTCTGCCTCTGCTGCCTGGCGGGTGGATAAGGAAAACTTCTTTGACATTAATATGGTCAGTCACCTGAAGCTTCGTGCATCATACGGGGAATTGGGTAATCAGGCCGTAGGCTTTTACGGATATATACCTTCACTCTCTGCTGCTCAGGGCCGCTACATCATCGGTGGTCAGGTACCACAACGCATTACCCCTCCCGACCTGGTCTCCTCAAACTATACCTGGGAGGACGTCTCCACGCTCAACTTCGGTGTAGACATGGGCTTATGGGACGACCGATTCATGGTCAGCTTCGATGTGTTCGAGCGCAACACCCTGGGCATGCTGACCCTGGGTAAGGACCTGCCGGATGTACTGGGTGCTGACGAACCCAGCGAAAACGCCGCTGACCTGGAAACCAGGGGCTGGGATTTGTCGATCGAATACCGCAATAGTGTGCAGGTTCTCGGCAAGCCCATGAACTTCAATATCCGCGGTGTGGTTTCGGATAGCCGCTCCTTCATTACTCGCTTCGATAACCCAACCAACCGCCTGACCCAATTTTACGAAGGCATGGAAATCGGCGAGATCTGGGGGCTGGAAAGCGATGGATTGTTCCGGTCACAAGCCGAAATTGATGCCCTGGACCAAACGGCAATCATTCCCTGGGGCGCCCTTTCAATCGTCGAAGGATGGCCAAAATACGTAGACCAGAACGGAGACGGAGTGATCAACAAAGGTACGCTGACTACGGATGATCCCGGCGACTTGCGGGTGATCGGTAACTTTATGCCTCGGTATAATTTTGGTGTTAACCTGGCTTTCGACTGGAATGGTTTTGATTTCAGCGCCTTCTTCCAGGGTATTGGCCAGCGCGATTACTATCCGGTAGATTACCTGTACTGGAGCTTCTACCAGCAGCCTTACGAAGGCGGTGCGATTCACGCCCTCGATTTCTACCGGGCTCAGGACGATCCAGAAGCACTGCGCGCCCAACACTCTCAGGCCTACATTGATGCTGGTCTGGCCGATCAAAATCTCGATGCTGCTTTCCCGCATATTCAGGCGTGGTTGGCCGATCGTAATCTGGGTGAGCGCATCGACCAATCACAGGGTCTGGCCATTCCGCAGACCGATCACCTTTTGAATGCTTCGTACCTGCGCTTCAAGAACCTAACTATTGGCTATACCCTGCCTGCGGCCCTTACGGAAAAAATAAACATCAGCCGCTTCCGAATTTTTGTTTCCGGTGAAAACCTGGTGGAATGGTCCGGCGTGAAAGACTTCTATGATCCCGAAGCCATTACCGACGCCGTAAGTGCCCGCTTTAATCCAGCCGTTGGTGCCGGACGCCAATCTGGTTCCGGTTATCAATATCCCTTCCAGCGTCGCTACGCCGCAGGCATCAACGTCACTTTTTAAATAAACAAACAAGAAATCAATTATTATGAAAAAGCATTTGTCTCTTTCATGCATCATAGCGGTCCTGTTCCTCTTTACCTCGTGTAACGATGAATTCCTGGATCGTTTTCCGGAAACCCAGATCGGTACCGAGAACTTCTTCAATACGGAAGACGATCTGAACCTCTACATCAACAACTTGTACAGCTTCCCCGGTGGCGGCATGTATTCCGCCGATGGGTACGCCACTTCGGATAATATGGCTAATACGGGGAATACCGAGCTCAAGACCATGATGGTCACCAATCCCAATGCGACCACCATTCAGGGTGGATGGAACTGGAACCGACTGCGCACCATCAACCTGTTCCTGGAAAATGTGGATAAAGCGGATGTCCCCGCAAGGACAACGGCGCACTTCGAAGGGCTGGCGCGATATTTTCGGGCTACTTTTTACATGGACATGGTGAAGCGGTACTCCGACGTACCCTGGTACGATCAGGTGATCGAAACGGGCGACGAAGACGCCTTGTTCAAGGATCGCGACCCACGGTCATTTGTGGTGGATCGAATTTTTGAGGACTTCCAGTTTGCTGCGGAGAATGTGTTCGAAAGTCAACCCGCGGGAGCGATTCATCAGCTGTTTGTAAAAGCGGAGATGGCACGGGCGGCCCTTTACGAAGGGACCTTCCGGAAGTATCATCCTGAGTTGGGGCTCGAATCCTCAGCTAACGACTTTCTACAATTGGCCAGAGACCTGTCAAAAGAGATTATGGACTCCGGCAACTACAGCATTTACAATACCGGTAATCCGGGCTCTGATTACTACAACTTATTTGTATCGGGAGACCTGACCGGCAATCCGGAGATCATTTTCACCAATATTTCCCAGGATGAACTAAAAAATAGCGGCAACTCCATCACTATTTTCGGTAACTACGAAACCAGCCCCAGCCGGGACCTGCTTCAGGCTTACCTCATGCAGGATGGTTCCTACTACACCGACCAGGCCGACTATCAAACCAAGCAGTTTGTAGAGGAATTCGAAAATCGTGATCCTCGTTTGTCGCAAACCTATGCATTCCCGGGTTGGGAATTGATCCGTACGGGTACCTATGCGCAAGGTGGCGGCATCTATGTGCAGCAGTTGAACAAAAACTTCTCGGGCTACCACCAGATCAAAGGGTTTGTCAACTCAACTAATCAAACGGTGGTTAACGATGTGGACTACCCGGTACTGCGCTACGCCGAAGTCTTGTTGATCTACGCCGAAGCTCGTGCCGAACTAAACGAACTTACCCAGGCTGACCTGGACGCAACGGTCAACATCCTGCGCGATCGCGTAGGCATGCCACACCTTATGATGGGCGTACAATTAGATCCGGTTCAGCAAGCACGCTTTCCCATGGTAAGCAGCGCCGAGCTGCTGGAGATCCGTCGTGAACGCCGCATTGAACTGGCTCTGGAAGGTTACCGCCACGATGACCTGATGCGTTGGGCCGCCGGCAAATTGCTGGAAGCCGAGCCCGAAGGCATGTACTTCCCCGGTCTGGGTAAATACGACCTGACTGGTGACGGTGTGGAAGACATCATTCTGATCGACGAAGGTGAAACGATCCCTTCCGGAGAGAATAAAGAGCTCAACTCCCTGGGGGTTCCCCTCATCTACTACCGCGCCAGCCTACCCGACGCAACTGGCGGTGTGTATCTGGAAAATGGTACCAGTGGAACCGTACAAACGATCAACGAACGCGGCACCTTCGTAGAACCGAAATACTATTACCGTCCCATCCCCGCCAATCAGGTTAGTGTCAATCCAAACCTGACGCAGATTATGGGTTGGTGATTTATAATCTTTTAATCGTAGAGGGATGTAGTCGCATGGCTGCCTCCCTCTTTTTTAACTTTCGTGAGGTTGGGCTTGAAGGATTTCGTAAAACTCAGATAATCAAGGCCCAACCTCCCGGTACAGCGTATTATGTATAGGGTAATTGGATTTAAGGAGATCTTACTACCTACTACCCTTTACCAAATACAACGTAAGGTTTTCACAATCAGCTATTTAACAAATAGATCGAACCCAACCTTACGTTACCTTAATATCCTATTTCAATGAGAACCCTCCTTCTTTTTTCGTTCTTTTTGCTAATCCCCATCCTGTTTACTGCCCAGGTCGAAAACATCGATCGTCAGGATGTTATCGTACCCGATATCCCCGGATATCAAACCCTGAAGTGCGATTTCCACTTGCACACTGTTTTCTCGGATGGGACCGTTTGGCCCACCGTCCGCGTAACCGAAGCCTGGGAATACGGTTACGATGCCATCTCCATTACTGACCACATCGAAGGAAAACCTTACCGTAAATACGTACCCATCGACTACAACGCTCCCAACGACATTGCCAAACAAGAAGGTGCCATCAAGGACATCATCGTGATCGGAGGCGTGGAGATCACCCGCAATATGCCTCCCGGCCACATGAACGCCATCTTTATTGAAGATGCCAATAAGATTGTCACGGAGCGCATCAAGAATCGCTTTGCCCGCTTTAAGGAAAAGACATCCGACTACGCTTTTGTCGATTCCATCGACCGTAATCATCAGGATTATCTCCTTGCTCTGGAGGCAGTAAGAGAACAGGAAGGTTTTGTGTTTTGGAACCACCCTGGCCCTCCGGGTGCTTACGACAGCCTGACTCTTTACCAGGAGCACATTGACCTCTTCGAAAGTGGTCTTTTACACGGCGTGGAAGTGTCTGGTTGGGGTGCCTATTGGCCGGAAGCTTTTCAGTGGTGCCTCGACTACGATCTCACCCTGCTTAGCAACTCCGATTACCATTATCCGCACAGTATTTCCGGCAAATCATCCCGGTCGGATCGACGAAATAGTACGCTGGTATTTGCCGAGGATCGATCCGCCGAGTCGATCCGCGAAGCGCTGGTAGATAAGCGTACGGCCGTTTGGGTGAATGATCTGGTCGTAGGACGAAGGGAACACCTGGAACCCCTCTTTTACAACGCTATAGAAGTAGCCAAACCACACTACATCGATAGCCGCCGCCGGAAATTTGTCAAAATCCATAATACCTCTGATTTCTTGTTGGAGATCGAGTTCATCTCCGGCATGGCCGGTGCTTACTTCAACGACATGATTCTGAAACCACGCAGTTCTCAGATCCTGGTCTTTGAAACCGGCACTGACACCATCGAAGCAAAGGTGCGGAATTTCCACATCGCACCGAACGAACAACTACCGGTACAATTTACCATTCAAGTCGATGGTGCTAATTAATCGGGCGGTTGGGCAAAGCCCGAGCCTTTTCGGAAGCGGTATACCAGCTTCCGTCAAAGAACTGTCAAAACAATATGTTTCCGCAATTACCCAACCGTTCTGTTTTTGATGCTTTCGCAAAAAGAAAAAGAGCCCCTTTCCCCTGTGTCCAAATTAAGTTTTTGGGTTCGTAATATGCTGCAATTATTCGCGCGAACGCCTTTGTAACGTAGAGGCCAGCTTGCTGAAATTCAAATCAACTAAATGGTGCTTTCGCGGTTTCAACTGCTCACCAAACAAATAAAATATGGCTTTTATAGGAAAGAAATTTCCGAACGTCGACGTCAACGCGATGAACGAAATGGGAGATACGTTTACAGTGAATGTGCTGGAAAAAGCGGTTCGCGAAGGCAAAAAAGTATTACTGCTGTGGTATCCAAAGGATTTCACCTTTGTATGTCCTACCGAATTACACGCCTTTCAGGAAGCGCTGGGTGAATTCGAAAAGCGGAATACCATCGTCATCGGAGCTTCGTGTGACACGCCCGAGGTACACTTTGCCTGGCTAAGTACGGCCAAAGACAACGGTGGCATCGAAGGAGTAACCTATGACCTCCTGGCTGACAGCAATCGCAATCTGGCCAGCACCCTCGGCATTTTGGATACTACCAACATCCGGGTGGACGAAGAAACGGGTGTCGAACTCCGCGATGGAGATAATGTAACCTACCGCGCGACCTACCTGATCGATGAAGAAGGAGTCGTCTTTCACGAAGGGATCAACCACATGCCGCTTGGTCGCAACGTCGCTGAGTACCTGCGCATCATCGATGCCTATAAGCACTTCCAGGAAAAAGGTGAAGTATGCCCCGCAAACTGGGAGGAAGGTAAGGACGCCATGGAAGCTACCTCGAAAGGAGTGGCAGCGTATTTGAGCTCCAACTAATGATCCATTTTGCCAGATTAACTTAAAAAGCAATTAGTATGATTACTGAATTAAATGCTGATAATCTCCGTGATATCGTTCAGAACGAAGAAACGGTATTCGTACAATACTCCGCCGGCTGGTGTGGCAATTGCCGCATCATGAAGCCAAAATTTAAGAAGCTGGCTTCCGAGCAGGAAGGAACCTCTTTCGTAGTGGTGGATGCGGAAAAATTTCCCGAATCCCGCAAGCTTGCAAAGGTCGATAACCTGCCCACTTTTGCCGCCTTCCGCAATGGAGAACTGATAAATCAGGTACAAACGAATAAGTTTGATGTCCTTAAAGAACTAATCCATGAGACTACCCATAATTAAACAGCTAATCAAGTTTGTCTCGGACAACCGAGACGAAGATTATCTAAATGAGACCATTGAAACACTGGAAGCGATCACCGAAGCGAAATCCATCAAAGATGAAGAAATCGACGTGATCGGAGAGCTCTTGTCTAATTTATACGGAGCCATTGAAGTGCAGAAAGAAATTGCTGCCGGCAAGACTCAGCGAGAGGCCTTGAATGGCTTTATGCAGCGAGTGATGGGGGCCATTGATCAGTGATCCAGCACTAGTTCGACTGAACGATAAACGGTTTACGGCCTGCGGGCTGTAAACCGTTTTTGTGTTACCCCCACATAAATACCTCGTACTTCACCCCGTGATTATTCATGAACGCTCCGAATTTCGAGTATGCCTCATTTCCACCGAATTTGTCCTTAATGGCCTGCAATAAAGCCTTCCGATCGGAATACTCGACCTGGAACAGTTCGGCCAGTTTCTGCACATCGACCGGGGCAATGGTGTATTTATACTCGTAATCAGATTTTCCACGTATCTGCAGCACCTTGCGGCCGATATCGTACCCGTCGAAGATCAACTGGTCCTGCTCGTTGAAGTAGAGATTCATGGAGATCTTGATGTCTTTATCTTCGTAGTGGTAAAGGGAGATGTGGTGCATTTCGTTTAGCGTACATGGATTGTTAATACAAAGGTTCGTTGGAAATCTAAGCCTGGTGAATGGTCCAAGGTTCAAGGTCCACGGCCCCTGGTAATTGGTCCATGGTTCAAGGCCCACGGTCCTTGGCCCCTGGCCCCTGGTCCTTGGTCCTTGGTCCTTGGCCCCTGGCCCCTGGTCCCTGGTCCTTGGCCCTTGGCCCTTGGCCCTTGGTCCTTGGCCCAATATCCGTAAATTTCCGTATTCCAATCCTCAAAAGCCTGGAATTACTATTTTGGACACCCCGTTAACGATTAAACGACCACGCCATGTCACTTAGATTTCTGCTCCTTCTTTTTTTTGGCGGAAGCCTGACCATCCTCACCGCCCAACACGAAGATCAAACC
>JASBTH010000036.1 GCA_030148525.1 Saprospiraceae bacterium
GCCCGGCCCGATCGCTGGGCATAGCTGGCCGGATTCGGGGGTACATTTCGCATATGGACCACATCCAAACTGGAAATATCAATCCCTAACTCCATGGTTGGTGAGCAGAATAAAGCGGCTAAATCGCCTTTCCGGAAAGCATCTTCCCGTGCCTGACGATCTTCGTTCTTAATCTGTCCCGTATGATCCTTGGCTTCCAGGCGACTGCTTCCCTCCAGCAATCCGCTGTAGATTTTTCGGAAATACTTATTGGCTGGTTTTTTATACGCTTCTTTCGCCCGGACCTTGATGGGGTCGACCTCCACCTCTTGTTGATCGGCCAGTGTCCATTCCAACGCCGAAATATCCAGTTGGTACACAAAGGTAGGCGCTCCTTCGTCGGTCTTCCGTTCTTCCCGCAGCAACCATCCGGCATCTGTCAAGAGATCCAGCCACTCGCGGATGAAGGTGGGGTAATCATCCCGTCCAATATGGTTGAAATCCGGCCCCAGGTCCAGTTGCTTGACCAGCTCCCGCAGATACCGTCCGTAGGCACTTACGTGTCCCACCGAAACGGTAAAGTCTTTGTTGCGCTGATCCAGTCGCTCGTACCGAAGGAAGTTAGGCAAATTAATTTTCTCTTCTTCGTCGAATCGCCACGGTTCCTTCAGGCGCTGTTCGATCACCAGGCGCTTGCGTTTGATTTGTTCATAGGTCAGATAAGACGAAGAGCTGATGGCGTATTCGCGCCGAAAAAACTCCAGGGATCTGCGTACCAAATTGATGCGATCAGATTCGGATAAAGCCGAGAACCAATCGATACGCTGAAAAAAGGCGGGTTCCCGACAGGTTTCAGCGACATCTTTATAGGCAATATCCAACAGGCCGCACTGCTCCAGGTTGGGGAGAATCACCCGCCAGCTTCGCCGCAAATCGTAGAGAATGCGGTACATGAGGTAATCGATCAGTGCCTCTTCATTTTCCCGCTTCAAACGTCCGAACTGCGCTGCGTTGATGGCGTATTCTTCCATGGGCAGATTAAGCGCTTTAAAAACCGCCTCGCCAATATCCTCGAAGCCCATACGACCCTCTTCTTTTTGCCGCAAGGCCTGATAAATGGCTCCCCGAATACGAACGGTACTAATAAAGTCATTGAAATGTCCGGATTGCAAGGCGGCATCCTGACGATTGTCCGTAAAGGATAACACTTTCTGCTTATCGGCGGGGTATTTTGCCCGTTGTAGCTGCTGTAATATGTTAAAGGTAAGAATGGTGGTCGAGGTAGCCCGTCCTTCACTACCTAAGGTGGTCAGTTTAGTGCGATCTTTCGTTTGAGCCGAATAAAAGGTCATGGAGCTTGGATCAAACAGCAATTTGTACCCCATATACCACCCGTGATACCACATGCCCTCTTCGGTTGGTTGCTCTGTCCGGTACGAACCATTGGCCTTAAACCAGATGCGACGCGGCATTCGACTGCGGTACTTCTTCTTGATGGAAAAGGAGCCATCTTTGCGCCGATTCACCCAATTACCGGGAACATCAGCCAATTGCTCTTCGTCCCATACATCCGCGTCGGGAATCAGGTAACCTACCGAATCCCAATCAGGTGTTTCCTCCTCTTCATCCCCCAGGGGTACCTCCGAAAATTCCCTGGGAAGTAACTGCTCATTGGTCGCATCCAACGTGACGCAGTAAAACTCCTGTCCCGTTTCCCGGGAAAATACGAGTGGGTATATCAGTTTGGGATGAGCCTCGGTTTCATCATAGCGCCCTGACTCCAGGGTTATTTTTTGTTTTTCAGGTTCTTGGTCTAAGGTTCCGTACACTGATCCCGTCTGGCTGATAAACTGGTGCAGTTTATAGGGCAAGATGGGTTTTTGATCACGTTGAGCCGCGGCTACATTTTCCTTGGAAATCCATTCCAATTCGTCAATTAAGGCCTGTTCGCAAACCTCCTCCGACAAACCCGTGGCCTTTGCCAGTCGCTGGGTGATGCTTTCCAGGGTTTGAGGTTTTTCGCGTTCAATGAAGTTTTCTTCCGACTCCTTCAGGGCTATATGTTGTTCCAGCCATTGCGCTAATGGATCCGCCGTCAGCGCTTCGTATCCGCCTCCGCTAGGGATTCCTTGTCTGATGCGATTGGCAAGAACCTCTTTTGCTACCGGTTGCTTGGTCAATGAGGGTTCTAGTTGTTCCACTACAACCTGGTCGGGGTCAAAAGCAGCCCCGAAGAACGTACTGGCAACATCTGCCACTTTTTTCTTCTGATCGTACAACGTACCGCCGCTGACCATGGTGGCCGAAGTACCCATACACATCACCGGATGCTCACAGAGTGCTTTCAACCGCCGGTTCAAAAGGGCTACATCTGACCCTTGTCGGCCTCGAAAGGTGTGTAACTCGTCATATACTAAAAACCGCAGTCCTTTATAGATGGCGTCCCGAATATTCCGATCACCATCGCGTGTGAGCAACAACTCCAGCATCATATAATTGGTCAGCAAAATATCGGGGGGATTGGCTTTAATGCGCTCCCGTTCTTCCTGACTTTCTTGTCCTGTATACTGGGCAGAGGTGATAGGAAAATCAGGACCATAATTCTCGGCGTATTTTTCTATTTCGGCTGTTTGGGAGTTGATCAGGGCATTCATGGGGTAAATCAAAATCGCTTTAATGCCCTCCTGACCGGGGTTTTTCAGCAAACTATTGAAGATCGTCCCTAGAAAAGTCAACGATTTACCCGATCCCGTTCCAGAGGTTACAATAAACCCGTTACCGCCAGCACTTAGCGTCAGCGCCTCCACCTGATGGTGGTATAAACGATAGCCTTTGAACACCTTTTGTAATCCAGGGTGTAGCACCTTTTCCTGCACCAATTGATCCACCGTTTTACCCGGTTTGTAGATCGGATTGAATTGAATGAGGGGTTGTGGCCACAGTTTTCCGGTTTCCAGGGACTGTGCCACTGCCTCCCGGATATTGTCTTTCTTGATATTGATGAAAGACTCGATGTACGATTTGTATTCTTTAATGATACCCTCGTGGGTATGGAAAATGTTCATATGGTACGATTCGGTTTTATTCGTTTAGTACGTATTGCTCAAAACAACCCCTCCCCCACATCTTTCACCACCGCTTCGCGGGCCGACCAGTACCCGCCGGCATCGCGGATGTGGCGCAGGAGCGGACGCAGACTCTTACCGGCCTGCAGTACCTCATCCGTCCCCAACAGCACCAGGTGTTCTTTGGCGCGGGTGAGGGCTACGTTGAGCTTGCAGTCTACCCCCCTGGCATTGATCGATTCGATCGATCGCAGCTGACTCGGGTGGTTCACTGCGAAGCTCAGCAGTATGATGTCGCGCTCACTGCCCTGGTAGCGTTCGACGGTATCGACCATCAGCTCGTTGCGCAAGTCGGCAGGCAGGTACTGGCGGATTTGGGCGATCTGGGCGCGGAAGGGCGTGATGATCCCCACCGTGGTGTGTGGATCGAACTCAGCGCCGTACCAGTTGCGGATGTAGGTGACCAGCTCGGCTACCCACTGGGCTTCCTGGTCGTTCACCTTGCGACGGATACTGCGGGGTGAAGGCAGGAAGGCCAGGCGATGCTCTGCGAAAAGCGCCCGCCAGGGGCCATCGGGTAGTGTGTCTTTTGCCGGAAGGCTAAGCTGCTGACGCGAACTGCCCGCCACCAGATGCCCGTCGTAGTAATGGTCATTGGGAAACTCCGCCAGTACCTGGTGCATGCGGTAGTGCACGGTGAGCATGCCGTAGCAGTCGTCCCACCCCTTGGCCTCGGCTTGTTTTTTCAGACGGGTAAACAGGGCGTTGCGCAGATTATCCAGCCCCAATTCCTGCAGGCCCGCTTCCCGGCATATACTATCGGTTGGGGCTTGCATGACCACCGCCGGCAACTGATTTTCATCCCCGATCAGGATCACCCGCCGGAAGAAGGGGACGATGCCCACCAGGTGGGGCTCCAGCAACTGGGAAGCCTCGTCGACTACCAGGGTATCGAAGGTTTTCAGATGTAGTAAATCCAGGCTGTTGATGAAGGTCGATTGGGTAGACACAAAGACCTGGGTATCCAGCATGCGCTGGTGCAGCACCTCCAGTTGGGGATTGGCCGCACAGATCTGTGTCCAGGCGTAGGGCTTTTCGCTATGGCCCAGGCGGATGCAATCCACCGTCCGCTCCTGCAGGCGGTCGCCGATCTCATCCACCGCCCGATTGGTAAAGGCCAGCACCATCACCTGTTCGCCCTCGGCCTGACAGTGGTGGACGATCTCGCACAGCACCTTGGAGGTCTTGCCGGTACCCGGAGGTCCCTGGATCAGGTAGTAGTCCTCGGCCGCCAGGGCGCGGGCTACTTGTTGGCGCTGTACATCGTTCAGAGCGGGTGCGCTGACCGCCGGCACTTCCCGGAAGGCGGGCCGGCGCATTCCCAGTAGCAACTCCTGCCATCTTGGAGGTGCTTCCGCAAAAAGATAGAGGGAGCGCATCATTTTGCGAAAGCTACTATCCCGGAAGTCCCGTTCCAGTGCCCAGTAGGATTTTTGCTCGAAATAGGCCTTATCGACCTGACGGTGCACCAGACGCACGGTTACGTGCCGGTCCGATAGCTCGGTAATGAATCCCTTCAGGATCTGGGAGCTCAGCGGATCGAGCTGCTCCGGATCGGGGGTCGGATACAGGATCACCATATCGCCCACCCGAAAGCCGGGAGTCTGGGCAAAGAGATCCTGGCTAAAGGTCAGGCGGATGTGGTGGTCGCGTACGGGCTTCTCTACCCGCAGGTACACCAGTGCATCGCTATTGTCGACCTTTTCGGTTTTGGAGGCCAGCCAGGTGGCAGCGAACCCCTGGCTGCGTTCCACCTTCGGGTCACCGACTTTGGCTACCCGTAGCTCCCGGAAAATGAAGGTGAGGTAGGCCTGAAAATAGGCGCGGGTCAGATTGGGGAGGTGCACCAGTGTCTCCCGCAGGCGCACGAACGACTCGACGGCGTATTTGGGAATGCCGTCCAGCACTTCGTCTTCCAGCAGATCGACCAATGGCTGCAGATCGCCCTCGGCCAGTTTGAGGTCGTTGGCCACCAACTGGTTGCGGAGCATCAACAAGTCTTGCTTATCCTGGTAGTGCTCGCCGGGGATATTGCGCAGGGGCTTTTCAGCCAGAGGTGCCTTAGAGTACAGAATATCATTACTGCCTACCCTTCCGGGAAAAACCGACTGCAGCAGCAGATCATAGGCCAGCGTCTGGGCTTTCTGATTGGGGTACATGCCGAAACGAACATCGGGGAACCGTCCCGATTTGAGCTCGATGATATCCCGCCGGTTGGCATCCGTTTCGCTCTGGGTCAGCAGGTCGATGCGCCCCTGCAGGCCGTAGCAGTTCGAAATAAAGGTGGGCTCCACCATGAGGCGGTGCCCCTGCTTTTGCCGTAAGGCCCAGTCGATGATCTCCCCATGATCCTGAGCTTCCAGAAATACCTTTTGCACCTGCGTATTGCGGTACCGCCCCTGATCGTGGGCCATGTACAGAAACTGCAGGGGACTGCCGGTCATGACCTCGGTGAAGGTCTCTTTAAATGACCGTTTGCCCTGGTAGGTCACCCGGTCATCCAGCATTTTTCCTACGATATTACCCAGTACCACCTTATCCGTTACTTGCCCCTGCGTGAAGTGATCGAATAAATACAGCAAGGGTGTATCTCCTTTCATCTGGCGGCAACTGGCCAGGGCTTTGGCATCAATGAGGTAATCGGGTTCCAGCACCAGCAGGGTGCGCTCGGCAGCAAAATATTCGCCGGGGCGATCCAGGTCGGCCACGGCCCGCTCCACGTAGATGGTCTGATAGGGATGCACCAAACGGGCAAAGACACGAAGGTCCCGCCCGGAGCCATCTTCCTGGATGCGGTTCCATAGTTTTAAGTGAAAAGAGCCATGCTCTTCGGTTTCCACGATCAGACGAGCCGGCAGGTGTTCAGTGGTTGTGCCTTGCGGCAAAAGAATATCGGTAACCACGGCCCGGAAAGAGATCTCTTCGGCGCGGCGGCGTTCGGGGGTAGAGGGTTGTTCTCGTGAGAACGAATCAGCCCGCTCGGCATAGTACTTTTGCAGGGCTTCCGGTACGGGGCAGCGGGCAAAAAAGGCTATACTTTCCGCCAATTGGTAGACACACCGCTGATCATCCTCCATGGAAGGTTCGGTGCGGGCATCATGCACCACTGTATTCCCCGTTTTGCGCAAACGGTGGATGGCATCTAAAATATGTGGCGCTACGGAGTATTCTTTACTAATATAAACCTGCCGCGCAAACAAGCTCCCCAGATGCGTAGGTGCATCGCGGGTGAGGAGTTGAAACAACTCCTCCAGTACCGATCGGTACTTCGGTATGCGTTCGGAAGGGGTGAGTTCCTCCCGGTGGGTAATGTTCATCGTTTGTTCAAACAGAAGCTGCGCTTCCGCATGGGATAGGTTGTACATGTTAGGGCTCAACGTATTGTAGCCGTGTTCCTGCTGTGGTTGTAACGGCTTCCGGTGATTGCAATGGGCTTAATGGGAAAGGGAACGCTTGCAGGTTAAAATATTATAAAAACACAAGTTTTGCGTTTAAAATAGCGCTAAATTGATCTAGTATCAATATTATCAGTGTTTTCCTGGGGTAAATCCTAGGTTTCGACCTGGGGTTTACCTTAGGAACATTCAGCCTTTCCCAAGTATCGCCGGCAACTTATCTACCCAAAGTGCAAATGACTTGCACTCTTAGCATGGATACTGAAAAAGCAACGCGCCTTTCCCCTTGCTTGTAAAACAATGCGGACTGCTATTCCGCTCCCGAATTGGTTTGGTGTCCCAGTGCGAAGTATTGCGCAGCAAAACCACTTCGTTGTCGGTATAAATCAGCCTGTACACCCTTACCAGGGAGTTGAATTTCTGTGTTGATAATGCCTTATCGAGGATGCCCGGCTGCATTTTTTCTTCCAAAGAAGATAACCTTTATCCAGTAGCCTGCATATAGGGGTACAATGAAGCCATTTGACCACTTTTAACTTTTTAAATTATCATCCATCCTCTACTATACTACCGCCACCATACCCAATGCCCCGGAGCTTGAATGGTTTGAGATCTCAGTGCTCTCATATGAGCCAGCAGGTGACGCCTTTCAGCGGGGAGGAACGGCCGAACTGTTAGCTACCATTGCGGAAGGGGCACAAAACCAGTTTCACAATAAGAAAAAGGTAGGCGTCACAAATAAAACAGAGGCGCAATCAACAATAATGACCCCACCTGAGACAACACTGCTTTTTATAATTAAAACCCAAAAAAATGTTTATTCCAACCCAAAGATTAACCCTTATTTTTGTACTCTTTTTCGTTCTAAGTACTTATTCACTTTTTTCTCAGCAAATACTTTTTGAAGACACCTTTGAGGATCTTTTAAAACCTGCCTGGACAACTAACCCAGGGCCATTTGGGCTTGTTGAAATACAAAATGGTGTAGGCCTGGATAATTCCCGGGGCATGGCTATTGGTAATGCATCAGATGATGGATTTTCCACCAATGCTCTAGATTTACATATTGACTTATTGGGTGAAACAGAAGTTGAACTGTCCTTTTGGATTCGAAGCAATTACGAAGAAACCCAGGATGCTGATGGTATTTACTTTAGTGATGATGGAGGCCAGACCTTCCATAAAGCACTCGATTTAAAACCCGGTGAGTGGTGTAACAACACGTGGGGGCAGTTGCCTCCGCTGGACGTGGATGACATAGCCGATCAGTTAAACCTGCAATTGAATAGTTCATTTGTTATTCGTTTTCAGCAAAGAGGACAGGAAGGTTTCTACTTTGATGGTGACGGTTTTTATATCGATAATGTTTCGGTCATTGCCAGAGAGGCTGTGCATCAGACCCTTCCTTTTGAAGACGGCTTTGAGGGAGGCTTTCTGGGTGAAGCCTGGAGTCAAGGCTACGCCGAACGTTCATCTAATGATGCTAATACCAGTCCGGGCACCCTGGTGGCAGTGCAAAATGGTGCTGGCCGCCCCAATGGATCATCAGATCTTGGCGTAGTCCTGGGAAGAACCTGCGATCGTGGGGATCAATTCACCACCGCAGCATTGGATTTGCACCTCGACTTATCCCAGGAAACGGATGTTGAAATGAGTTTCTGGATAGCAGGCAATTACGAGGAAACCCAGGCCGATGAGGGCTTGTTCTTTAGCGATGATGGGGGAAAAAGCTTTCAAAAAGCATTGGACTTTAAGCCGGGACAATGGTGCAATAACACCTGGGGACAATACCCACCCATTGATGTAGATGAAATTGCTAACAAAATCGGTTTAACCCTGACGGACCAGTTTATTGTCCGATTCCAACAAAGAGGACAGGAGGGTTTCTACTTTGATGGTGATGGCATCTACCTCGATGATATCGCTGTCTATGTTCCCACTAGAGAGTATGCTGATATCCCTTTTGAAGACGACTTTAATGCAGGATTTTTTAGCAATGCCTGGAAATGGAGCTTTGCAGACAATTCGTCTTCAAATAATGATGTAAATGGTCCAAACGCCTATGTCGGTGTTTCTGTCGAAACGGGCATTAACAACTCTCCGGGTGCCTTCATTGGTAGTCGCTGCAACCTGGAAACTGGATTACTAAAAAACAGTGCTCTGGATCTGCAACTCAATCTTGAACAAGAAAAGGATGTTCAACTATCCTTTTGGATCAGAAACATTTTTGAAAACACACAGGAAGACGATGGCCTGTTTTTCAGTAATGATGGCGGGGAAACATTTTATAAAGCCTTCGATTTTAATCCGAGTGATTGGTGCACGGACGATTGGGGCCGTTTTTCGAATCTTGATGTCGATGAATTGGCAGCTCAAATCGAAATAGCTCCCGGAGTATTTGGCCTGGAATTTACGAATACCTTTGTCATCCGATTCCAGCAAAGGGGGCAGGGTCAGTTCTCAAGTGGTGATGGATTCTATCTCGACGATGTTGTTGTTACTCGCCCTACGAAAACCTTTGCTTCCCTGCCCTTTACCGAGGATTTTGAATCGGGAAGATTAGACAACATCTGGGCATCGCATGAAGGCGAAGGTACCGCTACTCAAGTCGATTTCAGAAGTCCGGATTTTGTATCGGATATTATCCCGAGAAATGGGGAAAACGCATCAAATGGTCTGCTATTAAGCTTGCGTTGTGAATCCCAAATACCCGTTCCTGGAGGTGTAGACCTCAGGATTAATGCCTCAAATACGGCCAATATAACCATGACTTTCTCCTTACTCAACATATTTGAATTACCAATGGAAGGCGGGCTCTTCTTAAGTGATGACGGGGGAAGCAATTTTGTCAAAATATCCGATTTTAAAGTCGAGCCAGAAGCTTTTTCTTATTTCCAGGATACCATACACATCAGTTCGCTGGCCCAGGTCAATGGCCTTAATCCACTTTCAGATCAGATGGTTTTGAGGTTCCAACAAATCGCACCTGATTTCCTCTTTCTGGATAACATTTCCATTGAAGGTGACCCTGTGACATCAATAGATAATAACTCCCTTAATGATGAAATCTCTGTATTCCCAAACCCTGTTTCTGACTGGCTTCATATCAACTATTTGTCATCAAACGACTTGCCAAAAACAATTGATTATCAATTAACAGGCATGAATGGTTCAGTGAGTAGTCCGCTATCGGGAAAAATGCCGGCCTCCGGGGAGATTCAGGTATCTAATCTTCCTCCAGGCATGTATGTACTCACGCTTTTCCTGACTGATGGCCGTACTTACAGAAAAAAAATCATCAAACACTAGAAGCCGAAGCTAATTTTTAATTGGAAACCCGGATTTTGTTTCTGAATAGGATGTACAAATTGCGTATAACCAATAACATCCAATCATTTTGCAACGAAATTCAGAAACAAAATTCGGGTTCTTTTCCGGTAACCATTTTGACCTAACACATCAAAAATCAAAAACATG
>JASBTH010000038.1 GCA_030148525.1 Saprospiraceae bacterium
GGTTTGAGGTTAGGTCAGAGGTTACCTCACACCCCAAACCTCACACCTCAAACCTGTTAATAAAGCGGTATTCCCGCGATACTCTTCAGCTGAATTTCGGTGACCTTCATGCGGAAGGCTACATCACTAAGCCGGTCGCGTACGGTAGTGGCCTCGAGGATGGCTTCGCGAACGTCGAAGTTGGTGGCACGACCCGATTGATATAATCGGCGGGCCAGATTAATATTGCGTTGCGCCGTTTGCAGGTTGCGCTCTTCCAGTTGGTTTAGTTCTAATAGGGCCTGGTAATTTTGGTAAAGCTGGCTGACCTGGGAGATAATGTCCTCTCGCAAGTTTTCCTTTGACAGTCGTACATTCTCTTTTACCAGTTCGGCATTTGCTAGGTCTTTCTTAATGTTACGTCCCGGGAACAGATCGTAATTAGCTCTGACGCCAATGCGCGGTCCAAAACTGGTATTCGACAGGAAAAAACCGGCTTCTGCCTTGGAAAAATTGTAGTTGTAGCCGGCAAAGACATCGAGGGTGGGGTATAGCGCAGATCGTGTCTCTTTGATTTGGAGCAGTGCGATCTGTTCGTCGAAGTTGAGCAGTCGTAGTTGGTAGTTCTGTTCGATAGCCAGGCGTACCAGTTCTTCCAGGTTGGGCAGGGCTGCTACCGGGATATCGGCAGGCACCAGAAAATTAATATCAGGCTCCCGGTTCATAAGGCGATTGAGCGCAATTTTAGCTATCCGGAGTTGATCTTCCAGATTCAAAAGAAGGGAACTATCGGCATTTACGCGGTTGGTGGTCTGCAGGACTTCCAGTTCGGTGCCAGTACCAATTTCCAGTTTTGCCTGCGCCAGGTTTTGCAGTGACTGATTTAGTTCGATCGATTCGTTGGTATTTTCAATTTGCTGTCGGACCCGCACCGCTTCGTAATAGGCAACCTGAATTTGAGTAACCAGGTCCTGCATTTCGCTGGACGTGAATAATCGGCTTCGGTTTTGCTCCATATCCAGCCGATCGCGGGTAGCAAACATGCGGAAACCGTCGAAGGCCGTCCAGGATACTTCGGCACCTGCCTGTATGGAAGTATTTCCGGCGTTATTTCCTTCATTGCTCTCACCGTTGGCGAATTCCTGACGAATGTTATTATTCGTGTAGGTGAAATTTCCGAAGGTATTGACGGTCGGTAAAAAACCGGCATTACCTGGATTGTTGGTATTCGCGGCAATTTCTTCCTGGTTGCGGGCAATGCGGATATTGTAGTTGTTGTCGAGGCCTTGCTGAATGGCTTCTTCCATAGTGAGTAATTCCTGGGAACAGACAGGTGTCGATCCAAGACCAATGAACAGAAGACCAAAAAAGAGGCAGCGTATAGCTTGGGTCATGAACTGATGCGTTTGAAATACGTGTAAATGGCCGGTATAACGTAGAGTGTCAGGAATAAGGAGAATATTAGCCCCCCGATGATCGCAATTCCCATGGGAATGCGGCTGGTGGATGCATCCCCCAGGGCGAGCGCGATGGGCGTAACCCCCAGGGCCGTAGCCAGAGACGTCATCAGGATGGGGCGCAGCCGCTGAGTGGCAGCTTCCTGTACGGCCGCAATGACCGATTGTCCCTGTTCCAGCTTTTGGTTGGCAAACTCCACGATGAGAATACCGTTCTTCGTCACGATACCGACCAGAACAATGATACCAATCTGACTGAATATATTGATGGTATGATCACCCAGCCATAAGGCAAACAGGGCACCTAATAATGCCAGTGGCACCGTGAACATGATGATCAAGGGGTCGACGAAGCTCTCAAACTGGGCCGATAGGGCCAGATAGATAAGAGCGAGGGCCAGGAAAAAAGCAAAGTACAATCCGCCCGAGCTTTCGGCAAACTCCTTGGAAGCTCCGGAAAGGGCCGTTTGGAAGGTATCATCCAGCACTTCGGCCTTGATCTCGTCCATAGCAGCTATACCCTGGCCCAGGGTATAGCCATCCGACATATCGGCCGAAACGGTGGCGGAGATGTATCGGTTATATCTGTAAAGAGCCGGCGGGTTCGATTCTTCCTCAAAGCGAACGAGGTTGTTCATCTGGATGAGTTGCCCCTGATTGTTGCGCACAAAAATATCGGCCAGGTCACCGGGTTCGTTCCGGAACTTCCGACTTGCCTCGCCCACCACTTCGTATTGCTTTCCATTGCGGATAAAATAACCGAAACGCTGACCACTGTAGAACAGCTGCAAGGTTTCGGCAATATCGCGAACGGTAACTCCCAGCGCACGGGCCCGTTCCCGGTCGATCTGTATGTGGAGCTCCGGTTTATTAAATTTCAGGTTGAGGTCCACCACATTAAAGGCAGGGTGTTGCTGAGCGGCCTCCATAAACTTGGGAAGGTTTTCCTTGAGTTTCTCAAAGTTAGGAGCCTGGATCACGTACTGTATGGGCAACCCACGTAAGCTGCGTCCTACTTCGATGGTTTGCGATTGGGAAATAAAGGCACTGGCATAATTTAGCTTACCTATCTTGGGATACAGGCTATTAACTATCTCAAACTGGCTTCGCTCCCGCTCGTCGGGAGGTACGAGCGATAAAAAGACAAAGCCGGAGTTGGCCGCTGTAGACGATCCAAAACCAGGGGAAGTAACGGAAATGTAGGCTCTTCGTTCCGGTAAGGTGTCGAGGATTTCCAGCAGATCGACCATATACTCGTCCATCACGTCATAGGTGGTTCCTTCCGGAGCGGTGGCGATAACACGGAATCCACTTTTGTCTTCCATGGGAGCCAGCTCGGTCTGCAGGTCATTGATCAGGTAATAAATACCACCGGCTGCTCCGAGCAAGATGGGCCAGGCCAACCAGCGGGCCCGCATGAAACCTTTCAGTGTTTTATTATAGCCATTAGTCATTCCGACAAAGAATAACTCTGTGGTTCGGTAGAACCAGGAGCGTTTTTCTTTTTTCTTAAGGAAGCGTGAGCTAAGCATTGGGGTCAAACTCAGCGAGACGATCGTCGAGATGACAATAGCACCGGAAACGACTATACCGAATTCCCGGAACAACTGTCCGGTGAGGCCACGCAGGAAAATAATAGGCATGAACACTGCAATCAGTGTAATACTGGTCGCAATGATGGCGAAGTATATTTCTTTAGCGCCGTCGCGTCCGGCCTCAATAGGCTTTTGTCCTTCCTCAATTCGCCGGTAAATGTTTTCCATCATCACGATAGCGTCATCGACCACCAGCCCTGTCGCCAGCACAATACCCAGGAGGGTCAGGATGTTGATGGAGAATCCAAAGATGTACATGATGAAAAACGTCCCGATCAGGGCAATGGGAATGGTGATGACCGGGATCATGGTCGTTCGCCAATTTCGCAGGAAGAAAAAGATGATCAGCACCACCAAACCGAAGGCGACCATAATGGTGGTTTGTACCTCGTCGATGGCTTTGCGGATGGTCCTGGTATTATCGAAGGCATATCCCAGCTTAATATCGGGAGGCAGGTCACCTTCGATTTGATCAACTCGCCGGTAAACTTCGTCGGCAATTTCAATGTAGTTGGACCCGGGAAGCGGAGTAATAGCCACCCCCACCATTTTGATGATACCTTTCCCACGCAGGGAGGTATTCAGGTTGCGCGGCGACATGGTAACTTTGGCCACGTCACGGACCTGAACCAGGGCTCCGTCGGACTCGCGAATGACGATATCAGAAAACTCTTCCGGGGTATCCAGTCGGCCAAAAGTGCGGATGGTCAGTTCGGTGCGGTCACCCTCAATTTTGCCGGAAGGCAGCTCCAGGTTTTGCGATTGTAAGGCATTGCGAACATCCAGGGGGGTCAGCCCGTAGCCCGAAAGCTTGGCCGGATCCATTTCGATCCGGATGGAGTATTCTTTATCCCCCCAAATATCGACCCTGGAGACACCGGAAATAGTTTGCAGGCGCTCTTTGAAAATATTGGTAGCTAGTTCGGAGAGATTCAGTAAGTCGCGGTTCTCACTCTGCACGGTAAGAGCCATAAGTGTGGAACCACCAGAGGATTTTGAGACGGAAGGCGGTTCCGTATCGGGAGGCAGCCGACGCTGAGCCTGAGACACTTTATCCCGCACATCATTAGCGGCAGCCTCCAGGTTCGTACCAATTTCAAATTCGACACTGATGGTACTGCGTCCATCAGCACTGGTAGAGGATAGGGAACGAATGCCCGCAATGCCGTTAATGCTTTCTTCGAGCGGTTCGGTGATCTGAGACTCGATCACCTGGGCATTGGCACCTATATAGTTGGTCGTTACCGAGATAACCGGGGGCTCTACATTGGGGTATTCCCGCAAGCCCAGATAGGTATATCCAATGACCCCAAAAAGGATGATGACAATGGATATGACCGTTGCCAGGACCGGCCGCTCAATACTTACGGATGATAGACTCATTGGTCGGTGGTGTTTTCAGGATTAAGGATGCGATCGACGACAACAGGGTTGCCATCGGTGAGTGAAAGCAAACCGGACACGATAACGGTATCCCCTGCCTCAAGGCCACTGATGATCTGAACCCGGGCTGATTGGCGATCTTCACTGACAACCGATGTGGCAATGGCTCTTCCTTTGCGGGCTACGTATACTTGTTTGCCATCCAGTACGGGTATTACAGCATCGGTTGGTACCAGCAGGGCATTCGGATCGGTGCCCGTAACCAGAGTAATACGGGCAAATTGTCCCGGTTTCAGGGAGCGGTTACTATTGCGGGCCGTAGCTCGAACTTTAAAGGTGCGGGTAGCTGAAGAAATTTCGGTGTCAATAGCATACACACGAGCCCGGTTCTGTTTGTCAGAACCTTCCGTAGTAAACTGTAGCGTTTGGCCCTCTCGTACGCGCGAAAGGAATCGCTCCGGAACATCAAATTCCAGTTTGATAGGATTGAGTTGTTTAAGCTGGACCAAAACGGTGGTAGGAGTAATATAAGCTCCTTCACTGATCTGGCGCAGACCGAGCACTCCGGAAAAGGGCGCAAAGATCTTGGATTTTTCGATCTGTATCTGAACTAATTTCTGTTCGGCATTGATCTCGTCCACACGGTTGATAAGGCGGTCCAGTTCTTCCTGGCTAATTCCCTGGATGGCCAGCAATTCACGACCGCGGGCTACTTCTTTTTTAGCTAGTTCCAGGTTGACCTCCAGGCGGTGCATTTGGGCTTGTAACTCTTCGTCATTGATTTTGGCTAGCAGGGTGCCTTTTTCGACGTAGGCTGCCTCGTCGAAATGTAAGCTTTCCAGTTTTCCGGATCGTTCCGGGCTGATATCCACACTCTCGTAAGCGATCAGGTTTCCGGTGGAGTTGATGATTTGTTCCAGGGAGGACGGCCGAACTACAAAACCATCAACCGATGTAGCGCGAGTGGGAGGGGGAGCCGATGATTCCTCGGTGCCCTCTTCGCCGGAGCCTCCGTTTTCATCCTTTTGTAATGCATTACATGCAATCAGAAAGGGAAGGACACATAGAAAAAGGAGGTATGAAGATTTGCGATTAGGTAGGGTTGGCTTCATCGTTTTGTTTTGGTATACCATACAGTCGAACATACTAAGCTACACAATTAATAAAAGGAAAGTTCTGATTGTTGCGAAGTGCATCGGCAAAATGCCCAATGACCGATCAACGTCGACGTACGGCTTTTCAGGTTTGAGGTTTGAGGTTTGAGGTTACAGGTAAGGTTCCAGGCTCCTCAAACCTCAAACCTCAAACCTCAAACCTGTTATAGTAAACATTTACGGGGGGCTTTACTATGTATAGATGAACGATTACCTAAACAACTAAATGATTGACTATGAAAAGGTTACTGACATTACTAGTCCTTGCCATTGGGGTAACTCCAGTAGTCCAAGCACAAGAAATGGCGTCTGCAACCGACAGTGATTACGAGCGGATGATGGAAAAACGCCTGGAAGTTAATTTTCGTAATTATGCGATCAAATCACTAGCGTTGACAGCATCGGAAATCAGTGCATTTGATGAGATCTTCATGGAATATATGAATGATAAGGATGATATCATCGATTCTAAATATTCATTGCTTGATAAGTACGTAGGCTCCTTAGATGCTGATAAAAAAATGGGCGGCGAAAAAATTGCCGACTTCATTGAAGATTACTGGGAAACGGAAATTGATGAAATGCAGATTGAAAAAGACTATTTTGATCTGCTGGAAAATGAATTAGGTGTAGAGAAAGCAACCAACTTTTTCTTGCTGGAAGATGCTATTCAAAACCGCCTGAAAAACCGCATTTACGCCAACAATATTCCTTTGATTATTGAGATAGAACGCTTCTCCGTTTTTGATGATAGTAAGAAAAACAAAAAATGGATGAAGAAGCGGGAAAATACTCCGAATAGGAAGTATACTGCACAGAACATGAAACTGAAAGCCGCAGTCACTTCTTTCATTGACTGGGTACGGATGAGTGATCCGGATTATGTAGGATACACAAATGAATACATTGCAAAAGGTTTGAAAGCGCTTGCGGGTGCAACACTTGCAGCTTATGAAGCTTCCGATTGGGAAGTGGAGAATATGAAGGTACGCATTGAAAACCTCATGGGAATTGCCGACCAGCTAGCCGAGACGAATGTTGCTACTGAAAAAGCTGACATTGCTACCGTTGCCTTTAAAGATGCATCTTCTATATTCTATGATCTTCAAATCCAAAATGATTTAGGATACGTAGAGATTGAAGTAGAAGAAATGGGCCGTCTGGCAAATGACGTATTTTCTACGCGACTACTAGAAGATCAAACAGACCAAATCTATTCATACTTTAAACAGGCTGCATCCACTCTGGAACAACTATCCTGGGATGTAGACTGGGGTTCTGAGCAAAAAAAGAATATAGACTATAATCAACGATAATTAAGTTGGTAGGATTTGATTGTAAACCGCTGTTCAGCTATTGCTGATCAGCGGTTTTTTTAATGTCCACTGCCAGATATCTCCCTGGCCGGAACCGATGAGAATGGTGCTCTGCCGGAACCCGAGACGCCGCAAAATGGAGGTAGAGGGATTCTCTCTGGCAATGGTATGAGCTTGAATGGAAGTGACTTGGTCATCGGTCCAGGCGTGTTCAACCAACAGATAGGCCATGTTAGAGGCCATTCCCCGGCCCCGGTACTCCCTGGCCGTCTCGTAACCGATCTCCACCATACCATTGGAATCGGGTGGTCCTTTGAAGCCACAGCTACCCACGAGGACTTCCCCGGGCAACCAAATTGGGAAATAAGTCCACCAACCGGATTGATCCTCTCCTTTGGCAAGTTGTTCGAGCGTATACTCCAGGGATTCAGGGGCGAATTCCGTCCATCGTTCGGGAATCTGAGCGCCTAAATGCTTGCTCAGGATTTCGTTCCCCGCCAGGGCGTGGCGCAGCAATGCGGGCGTGGCCTCTACTAACGCCATGTGCTTACCGGAGATGCGATTCATACATTATAAGATCATACATTTCTCCAATTCTTTCTATCTTTTTACGGGGTCTGTCAAAAAAGGACAATTCGCGTCGTCTTTTGCCGAAAGGCAAATACCGAAAACGACCCAGATGTTACAACAATTCATGCCTGAAAACGCTCCAAAGAAAAGACCATTATGAAAAACCAACTCGCACTGCTCGGATTTTGTCTGTTTTCCTTGTGCTATTGCCAGACCCCAAATGGCGAAAATGAAAAAGAACCAGCGGAGGATACGGTGCAGATAGAAGACGCCCCTACAGCTGATACGGATAATACGCAGGAGGTCGAAGCGAAAGTAACCTACAAAGCACAGGGTAATGAGCCTTTTTGGAGCATAGAAATTATGGGGGAAGAGGCGATACGGTATACGACACCCGAAATGGAGGTAACCTTTCCTTTTGTACCCCCTATATTGAGCCCAAGCTCTAACCCATCCGAGGTATACGCAGCCAAAACGACCGAACACGATCTGAGGATGGTCATCTTCACGGAAGAGGACTGCACGGATAGTATGAGTGGAAAACCGTTTCCGAATACGGTTGAGATAACCTTTGATGACCGAGAGATGAACGGCTGTGGCCGCCCGGTAACCCAATAGGGCTTTTCGCTCCGGGATTGTGCGAATCCCTCATCATCCAATGTCCCTTTTTACGACCGGCTATGCACGGAGGAATGTCAATCCTTTACCATTTTCCTGACTCCAATTCTTTCCCTCCGTTGAGGTGATTGGTATCTTACTGGCATGCTTCGAGCTCCGATCCGAATATTTCTGTATTGCTTAATAATGGGTGCGTTAAGCGCCCAGGAAGCCCCTTCGTGGTCGGAAACCACCATTCCCGGCCCCTGGGAGCTACCCGTGGGTATAACCTTCGGTGAGTCGGGTCAGGGATACATTTGGGATATGGTAGGGGAGGTGTTCGTATTGGACACCGCCGGGCGGGTCATTCAGGAGCCTTTGCTGGATATCCGGGAGGAAGTCAGCAAATGGCTCGATCAGGGAATGGTAGGCTTTGCCCTGGATCCCAACTTCCTGATCAATGGGTATTTCTACGTAATGTATCCGGTCGACTGGCATCACTACGAATTCTATGGCACGCCGGCGTATAATGCCCGTACCACGCGTACCCACGCAGCGACCTTTGGTCGCATAACCCGCTTCACGGCCGATTCGGCAACCGGTTTTCGATCCATCGTGCCGGATAGTCGCCATATTGTGCTGGGCCATGGGCCTGCCGACGGTTTACCTATTCTTTTTGATTCCCACGGCTTGGGAACCCTGGCGTTCGGCAACGACGGTTCCCTGCTGGTTTCCTGTGGGGATGGTGCCAATTCGGTATGGGCGGATGTAGGTAGTAACGGTGGTTCCTACTATGCCGGGGGCCTATCCCTTGGCATTATCGACACCAGCGAAAATGTAGGGGCTTTCCGGGCCCAGCAAAAGGAATCCCTGGCGGGCAAGATCCTGCGTATTGATCCGGAAACCGGTACCGGGGTGCCCGGCAACCCTTTCTATGCCCCTGAAACCCCCGGGGCCAAAGCTTCTAAAGTATATGGGTTAGGTATGCGGAATCCCTTTCGGTTCGTCGTGCAGCCGGAGACCGGAAGTCATAGCCTGGCCGATGGTCGTCCCGGATGGATTCTGGTCGGCGATGTGGGTGATTATGTCTGGGAAGAGCTGAACATGTTTACCCGCGGCGGACAAAATGCCGGGTGGCCTCTCTACGAGGGATTGGAACGATCGCCTACCTACCGGTCGGAGCGGGTGCGCAATCCATTTGCTCCGTCCACAGTATGCCCGGAGTCAGACTATTTGTTCCGCGACCTGATTGCCGAAGATAACCGCCAACAATCCCTGCCCGATGATCCGTGCGCGCCCGGCCGGCCATTACCGGAGCAGGTGACGGGATACGTTCACCACCGTCCGTTATTAACCTATCAAAATCAGGATGACAAAGGCCTTACCAGGCCAAGGGTTTGGTTACCTGACTACGGCCCGGCCGGGGGAGCTACGACCCGCCAGTTGGATAGCGTGCGACAGGGCAGTCCTTTTCAGGGCGATGCCAGCATTCCGGCCTTTTACTATAAGCAAGGAGCATTGCCCGAAAAATGGCACGACCATTTTTTTCAGGTGGATTACCGGGGTTGGATCCGGGGCCACCAGTTGGATGATAAGCAGCAGCTACTCCGTACGGAATTAATCTACGAGCAGGAAGGTGAGCGTATCGTAGCGGCGGCACCGGTCCCGGGAGAAGCTGCCCTCTATTACCTTAGCCTGAGCAGTCGGCGATTGCATAAGCTTACCTACGGTGGTCGCCGCAGGCCAAAGGCTGCTTTGCAGGCCGATCATCTTTTTGGCGAAAGCCCGCTGATGGTTACGCTGGATGCCACTAAGTCATTGGCCTACGATTCACCCCTGTTCTACGAATGGCGGATAGGCGCTGATACCTTGCCGGGTGATGCCCTGCGGAGTATTCGCCTTACGGCAAAAGAGCAAACGACTATTCCCGTGGAATTGGTGGTTCGCGACACCTTTGGCGGGCGGGATAGTGTGCGGCAGGATATCCACCTCAATAATGCCCCGCCGGCTATTGAATGGGTTAGTCCGGAAGCTGATGCCCGCTATCCCCTGTCGGGCACCAATTTGCTGCGCCTGGAGGCCCGGGCAACGGATACGGGATCACCGGATGATGATCTGCAATACGATTGGCAGGTTTTCCTGCACCACAATAGTCACTTTCACCCGTCCGGTGAGGCGGAAGGGGCGGCTACCTATGCCCTGCTGTCACCGCTGGGGTGCGGTAGCGAAGAATACTGGTACCGCATCGTTTTAAGAGTGACCGACCTGCAGGGACTGGCCGCCGAAGAGACCCGTTGGGTGTACCCTAATTGCGATCATGCAAATCTTGGCTGGTTTGAGGCTATGGCTTTCGCCAAAAAACAAACGGTGGATCTGTCGTGGAACGTTGAGAATCCGGGAATGGTGATCCGATACGAAGTAGAGCGCAGCCAGGATTTTTTTCATTTCGAATCTTTGGGCACTACGGAATTGAGCTTTTTTCAGGACGCGCCGACTTTACCAGGAACCTACATCTACCGTATCAAGGCAATCGGGGAGGACGGCGCCTTCTGGTATTCGAATCTGATTACCAGGGATCTGCCAACAACAGGTTCACATTTGATATACCCCAATCCGGCTACCGATGAGATCACACTGCGTATGGAGAATACACGAGCATCTTCTTTTGAATTTCGTCTGTTTGACCGGGCCGGTCGGTTTTTGCGTCGAGAAGTGCGAACCACCCTTCCCGAGGGTGAGACTCTTTATTCGTTTAATGTGTCGGATCTGGCTTCGGGGGTGTACGTATACCAAATAGTGGACGGGCCGCGACGGTTGGTCGGGAAGCTCGTGAAGCAATAGTCTGGCTGCCGGTTATACCGACAACGAAGTGGTATAATCACTGCCCGGCCTCTTCGGTGCGTTTGCGGTAACGCAATTTGGGTGCTCCGTTATCCGAGGTGTCAGTATCCAGAATGGCATATTCTCCGTAATCCGTGTCACGTCTACCGTACCAGGACTTCATCCAGGAAAAACCAGGCTGGGTAGCCCACCCCATAGTGCCAGGGCGGACAGACTTTCATTCCTTCGATCTCCACTTTAATATACCGCACTACAGTTGGTTTTTGAGCTTGCACTGCGACGGGAACAAACTTCACTTCCCGGTCGCGATCCTCGGCCAGTTCCTTTTTGCCGAAAGGCCCGAAATCTTTCCCATTGGTGGAGACACTATAGGTCACACTTTTGGGGAGGAGAATCCAGGCACCGAGTTGGTGCAGGAAGTCGGTGGAGATGCTGGTGATGAGCTGTGGTTCACCGAGGTCGAGGATAAAGCTGCCATCGGTGCCTTCCCAACCCACCCAGCTTTCGGCAAAGGTGGTGCCGCCGAAGAGCTCGTCGGTCAGGGCGGTATCGGCCAGTTCCTGGTAGCGGTCGTGGGGCGCCTGCAGCCAGCGCACGCTGGCTCCCTTTGCTACGTTTCCCTGCGGACGATTCAGGTAACGCGAGCGATAGAGTCGGCAATAATCATCGGGCGCGTTGTTGCGCTCGTTGAGGGTGGCCACCTGAAAGCGGGCAGTACGGGCCTGAAAGGTATCGAGTAAAACGGACAGGCGCTGTGGATCGCGGTCGGGATTGGTGCGGGCGATCTCAAGATCCGCGTACTGCAGGGGCAGGCGCGAGCGGTGCACCCGGTCGAGCAGGGCCGGTTGATCGTTTACGGCCTTTTCGGCCTGATCGAAAAGTTGATTGTAGCGCAGACGCAGATCCTGATTGAGCATCCCCTCTTTATGCGACACCGGAGAGTCGTAGATCCAGAGGGGCACCTCGTATTTGGCCAGGGCTTTTTGCAATTCCTTTTGGTATTGGTAGAGGTAGTGGCCCGCTGCACCGTAATAGCCGGTCATGAATTCGAGCATTAATTCATCGGTATCCTGGTAGGGATTCCAGAGCAGGCGACACAGCATATAGGCCCGGAGTTCGGAGAAGTCTTCCCCGCGTTTGCCGCCCACCTGGGCGAAATGCATGGTTACATTATTCGTGTGGAAGAGCTCCATATTGGGCTGCAATACGTGGAAATTGGGGAAGGGCGATACGAGGTTGTCGAAGTTGATACCATAGTCCCACACGAAGATGTTGTCGGAAATAGCGGCCCACCCTTCCAGTGCCCGGACGAAATCGCGTCCCGATGCATTATCGGTCAGGGGGACTTCCCGCTTGGCGTCGATACTGCAAAGCATGATATTGACATTGGGCAGCGGCTTTACGTGCTTAGGGGGCTGCATGCTGTAGAGGTAGGCGAGGGTAGAGATCGTTTTGTCGGGGAACCGCTCCGCCAGTTTATTCATAAAGTGGATCAGGGTGCCGGATGGACTGCCTTCGTGCTCGTCGATGGCTGCGCAGGCATCGCAACGGCAATAGGTGAAGTTGCCATCGTTCTGACTGACCGAGATCATATCTTCCTCGGGGTTGGCGCGAAATATCGAGTCCAGCTTACGGGTGGCCAGATCGAGTACGTCGGGATTGGTGAGGCACCACTGGCTGGCCTTTCCGGGCCGCCGCTCGCCATTGATGAAGGAGTAGTATTCGGGATGTGCTTCTCCGTACACTGCGGAAGGAATAAGCCGGTCGAAGGTGTGCACCCATAATCGGTCGGCAAACTCCTCGTCGGGACTTTCGATGCGGAACCACCAGCGGTACACGGGGTCTTCCAGTCCGTAGCTGAAGGTTTGTCGGTAGCGAAAGGCAGGGTGGTCTTCTTCGGAGAGGGCCGGTAATTGTATGCTGGCTTGTTCGGTCAGCGTGTAGGTGTCTTTGGCGTAATAGTCCATGCCCAGATAATCGTCGAGCAGGGTAACCGCGGCGTAGATGCTCCCTTTGTCACCGCCCGACAGTATGCGCAGGTTGCCACCTTTGGTGGTAAGGAAGAAGCCATCTTCTTGCAGGTCGGGAATGGTACCGGCTTCGACGGGCCAGTCGGTGCGCTGGAATTCGCCGATCAGGATGTCATTGGATTGCTGAGTCGCAGTCGATGCTTCTTTTAGCGGAAGCTGCGCACCGCTGATCTCGCTGATGAAGCGTTGGAGCAGGTGAGCGGCAATGCTGTCGGCTTCCACCTGGCTGTCAAACAGAATGCGGCTGGTGGGGGTGCCGTTTTTCGTCATGGTTACCTGCGCATGGGTTGTACACAGGCTGAGTAAGCAGGCAAGGATGAATAGAGAACGGATAGGCATGGTGAATTTTTAGTGAATAATGTTTAATTTTTAATGGCAAGAATTAAATCATTAAAAATTACGTATTAAAAATTAAAAATTACTCCTGATAATCCCATCTTGTAGAGCTCGATCCTTAAAAAAAACACATGACTGATTTTCTGGCCATTCAAAAAGTATGTGAAGCGAGTTCTTATCTACTGGAAAAGACCTTCGATGAATTTCTTATGTACTATGCCGCTGATGTGGCCGGTCTGGAAAAGTACATGAATAAGCGCATGAAGCCCTACCGCAAAATAATTCTTCATTGTAGATCGTAATCCCTTTCCTTTTTTGATGTTGATGAAATATGCGAATATACCACCCTTAAAGCAGGGGGATGATTTGGCCAATTACCATGTGGCCGACGATGCGATCGCTTCTTTTTCAACGGAGGCCTTCGGAGAGGATGCCATTGTTGAATGGAATGAAAAGGTATACCGGATTTGGATTCCGGAATTATCGGATTCCATATTTATCAATAAATATTCAGCCAAAACATTTATGGTATTATTCAGACGGCGAACTCGCACATCGCCTGGAGGAACTACTGACGCTGGAAAAGCAGCCCGACATCGTTCTGCGGAAAACAGCGTCTATCCTGGAAAACAGGGTGACTGACGGAGGCATTGATCCCCGGGTAGTGGGAGCTCTGGATCATATTCTACAAAACCGTGGTCAGGGATCGATTTCCAGTTTGGCAGGTCAGGTGAACTTGTCGCAGCGGCGATTGCAACAGTTGTTCCGGGATTATTTTGGCCTTTCGGCAAAATCCTACAGTCGGGTGGTGCGCCTGCAGCACCATACCTACGAATTGCTAACTGGCCGGTCTATCGACACTATTGTTCCGGATGGCTATTACGATCAATCTCATTTCCTGCACGATCTGAAACGGCAAACGGGTTTACTGCCCGACGCATATGTCGACGTCCTTAATGATCCTGCCCACAAGCCCGCCTACCTGAGTTCCAATCTTTTCCTGTAGTACGATCACATTTCGCTTTTTTACAAGACCGTTTATTCGCTTTCGGGTAATTTGCCTGTTTTTGAGTTTCTGGCTTTCGCCAAAAAAACACCTGGTACCATTTATGAAACACGCTATTCAAAATTTTCAGATACCCGTTACAGATTTTACCCGCGCCCGTACCTTCTACTCTACCCTCATGGGGTACGACCTGGAAGTTATGGAAACACCACAGTTCCAGCTGGGCATTTTTCAAGCCGATCCGGGCGGGGTAGGTGGCACCATCATCAAAAGTGATGGATTATCACCATCCGCAACGGGCACCATGGTATATCTGCACGCCGGCGAAGACCTCCAGCCCCATCTGGATCGTATCGAAAAAGCCGGCGGATCCATTGATGTACCTAAAACGCAGCTGGGCCCTGGTATGGGGTACTTCGCTATTTTCCGGGACACAGAGGGGAATCGGGTAGGGCTTTATTCGGAGGGGTAATTGTTAATGGGAATGCTGAATTGGAATGCTCAATGATCGGTGCTCAGTGCTGAATTGGAATGCTCAATGATCGGTGCTCAATTGGAATGCTCAATGATCGGTGCTCAGTGCTCAATTATATAACTTACCAGTGTTGGTGTAAATACTTAATCGAACAGACTATTTATAATTTCGGTAGTGGCATGTTTTTAAGATAGCGGTAAGAATCCTATCAATCTCTTTGATATCAGCTAAATACTCAGAAAAGTCCATTTTTACAAGTTGGGTTTCTTTCAGTAGCTTTAACCAGTACCTGGTTTCGCGGGCCTCTTTTGCTGCAATGGACATCCGGTATGTAAAATCTTTCTTAGAAAAAGCAGCAGTTGCCTCTTGAACATTTGCACCAATGCTTGTTCCCGAGCGTAAGATCTGTTTGGAAAGTATAAACTCGTACCGATCTTGTAATTGCTGGTACAACTGCACTATCTTAATAGCAAAAGCAAATGTTTTATCAGCTATAGGATTAGGTTTCATAATTGGTTCATTATTAGTTGTTTCGGCAAATTAGCTCATTATTGATTTGTTTTTCAAAGACAGATCCTGTGTTTCGGTATACCGGCAGATTTGGGATTTTTAAAGAAAACAATCTTCTAAATCGTAGAATGCCAATAAATTGAGCACTGAACATTGAGCACTGAACATTGAGCACTGGGAATTTAGCATTATCATCAGAAAAGAGGAAAAACGTCCATCTTCAAAAAGTAAAGCACCAAAAATGGAATTATGAGCAACGGCTACTCCGGCACTCCCCTCGCCAAAAAGCTGGGCATAAAAGATGGCTTTCACATTCAGGTATTTGGCGCACCGAAGCCCTACCTGGAATTTTTTCTGGATTTCCCAGAGGATGTTCTGGTACATGCTGCCGGCCCGTTGGAGGAACCTGTTGATTTCCTGCACCTGTTCGTTACTAAGCATAGCGACCTGGAGGCTTACTTTACAGTTGCCAGGACCAATATGAAACCTAACGCCATGATGTGGATTAGCTGGCCCAAGAAGTCCTCGGCAATAGAAACGGAGCTCGACAAAGCCACCATCCGGCAATTTGGCCTGGACGGTGGACTCGTAGACACGAAGGTCGCCGCTGTTGATGCTGATTGGAGCGGGCATAAGTTCGTGATCCGGGTGAAGGATCGGTGAGTGGAAGGCCAAATTCACCGCCCACACGGATGTTCCTTATTTTTTTCGGGGGCTATTTAATATTGGTGGGTACCCGGGTAAATACAATGCGATCGTAGTTGTCCTTTTCAAATAAGAGACCCAACTGGTGATCGGGTAGGGCGACCATGCTAACGTAGGCCGCTGAACCTGGAAAAACAGTAGTCAGGTGTTGCCATGAATGTCCTTGATCGGAGCTTCGTTGGACCACCAGGTTTTTGCGCTTCTCAGGATCGTGCGCATTGGCAAAGTACAGGTTTTGTGAGGCCTCATCGTACAGGATACTTCCATTACATCCGGGGTCAATCAAGGTGGAGTCGGCCCGTGTAGTCCAGCTTTGGCCTGCATCTTCGGAGGTGTGTACATACCGAAGACCGGCTTTATTTACCCGGCTATTCACCATCCAGGTACCATTCGGAAGAATGACGATTTTGGATTCGTCGGCGGGATCCAAAGGTGTCGGCAAACGCGACCAGGTGTTGCCACCATCCGCACTCTGGATAATAAAAACACCATATTCCAAATGCACAAGGCAGTGGACCAGTTTGCCGTCAGTACTTTGTGTACCTCGTCCGGAGGTGATGAACACAAAATCTTCTTTCCAGTCAGGCGGCTTGACCTGGGCCGTAATATCCACTGGTTCGGTCCAGGTTTCACCGTGATCAGAACTGCGGATATAGTGAAACCGGTATTCTTGAGGATGTTTTTCCAGGTCCATCATATTATATAGTAGAAGAATGTCTTTGGAAATGCTATCTACTATAAAAGCGGCGTCAGAAACGGATTTGCCGGAAGGCAGATCAACTAATACCTCCATGTCTGACCACGATTTACCATCGTCATAGCTTTTGCGCAATACCAGATTAATGTCGGGATTACTTCGCAGGTCCCCGCAGTCGGGGATCCGTTGGTCGGCTACGGCGAGTAAGGTGCCATTGGTAGCCACTGCGAGTGCAGGTATCCGGTAGCAGGCCGCAGTCGTATCTGACGGGTGGCCGAAAATAGTCGTGAACGAGTATGGACTATCCGGTACGGACGACCCGGTAAATACCAGGGCGAAAAACAACCATTGTAGATACATGGAGATCATAATACGTATTGGTTACAGAAAACTTAATCTAAGCCTAATTCTTTACTGTAAGAGATTGGGATTACTGTTTTTTAAAGGCGAAGTGAACAGTAATCCCTGTGTTCAGGCTGCCGGTAGCCCGGTCATGGTAAAGATCATCACGAACAGGGCCACCGTTTCCACGATACCGATGATCATGATGTACTTGGCGGTATCGTTAGCTCCCGAGGCAATAGCATCGCAGGCCCGCGCACCGGCCCGACCCTGGAATATAGCTGACCCGGCCATTGCCGCTCCCGCAAATAAACCAATTATGATTTGCCAAATGTACGAGTCGGGAGCTAATCCGGCATTGGCGATAGCGTTTTTCAGGATCATTCCGTAAATGACCTGTGACAGAGGAGCACCAACGAAAATTAGCAGGGCTGTCGCTGCTTTCTGGCCGTTGATGATCATTTTTTTCCAGGCGCCAATGGCAGCCATACCGGCGATGCCGGTCCCTATGGCGGAACCAATAGCTGCTATGCTCAGGGACATGCCCATATCGCCTAATCCGGTTACTGTGGTAAGAAATATTGACCAGTTCATCATGTCGTATAAATTATTAATAGGTAATCCTTTTTTTAAGTGGTTCTACGCGCTTCCCGGGTAGTGAGGCAGCATTCGATAACCATCGAAAAGGTGAATAGGCCTCTCCCGAGAACTGAACACCCAGGTGGCCGGAAAACTCCAGCATGTTCAGGCGAATGCCGTGCACCATTACGGCCATAAGTGCCAGCGCAATATTCAGGCCGTGACCCAATAGTAAGGCAAAGGCAGCCAGGACAATCTGTATGAACCCCATGCCGGCTATTCCCTCGGGGACAATCATATTATTAAAACTAGATGCTACCGCCGCAGTCGCTAAACCTACCGCAAACAGCCGAACGTAGGATACGATATCCGAAAAACCGCTGATCAGACTGAGGGGTAAGTTGGCGAGCGATACCAAAATGCTCTTGAAGAAATTATTGCTTTCCCTGGAAAACAATGCGACGAGTGATACACCTCCCGCCAGTAACCAAATACCCCAGGAAGGCATGGGTATGCCCAGGACAAGCTGCTCGGTGATAAAAAACAAACTCCACACCAGGGCGATCCATCCCAATTCGCTGAACGCCCGGAGCGAATTGATAAACATTATTACCCGGATACCATGGGCTACGGTCAGGTGAATGGCCCCGATCAGAAAGGACAAATGCATCATGAAGGATATATTGTCCACCCCAAAGCTGGCAATTTCCGGAATGATCAAGTCATTCAATACAGGAAGAGCAGCAATAGCTTCCGATCCAAAGTAGGTACCGCTCAGTACCCCCCAGAGAATAGTGGCACAGCTGAGTACGTATATCAATACCCGAACCTGGGAAGACAGTTTTTTGCGCAGTAATAAGGCAACCAGTAAAAACACCAGTCCGTATCCGGCATCCCCTACCAGCATGGCAAAGAATAAAGCAAAGGCCACTAAAAAATAAATAGAGACATCCACCTCTTTGTATCCCGGTACAATATCGATAAATGACATCACCGGATTGATGATTTTCACCCATTTGGGGTTCTTGATATAAACGGGGACCTTTTCGGGGTTTTCGGGGTCTTGTACCACGTATCCCCAATGGTTGGCCTCTGCCTCGGCCTTAAAAGTGTCGACTTCCTTCTTGGGGATAAACCCTTTTAGGTATTGTACTTTTCCATTAATATCTCCCATACCTGCCAGTACCTGGCGCATGGCTAATTGATCCCTGAGCACCAGCAGGTATTCCTCCAGCCAGGAAATATTGTTAGTATGGTCCCGGAAGAAGCGCTCCACCTCGGCTAATTGCCGTTCTTTTCGTTGAATTTGTTGCACGACCGAAGCGTACGATAATTCCGGAAGAGGCTCTTCTTTCCAGGGTAGCTTTTCCCGCTCATCCCGCGCAATCAATGCTACCGGAATCAGATCACCCTGTTTTGGGAAACTAATTACCGTATGCCGCCCGGGTATGTCTTTTTGTTGGGAGGGCGTCAGCAAATAAAGACGGATGTATAATCCCGCCTCGGCCAGGTCCTCCAATGCTGGCACGCTTACCTCGCGCCCCCAGGTTTCATACCAGTTGCTCAGCGCCCGGAGCTCTTCCAGCCTTTGGGCTACTTTTTCCCGAATTCCGCTGGCCGCTAAAACACGTTGGACAAGCTGTTTAGGATCGTCGACCGGATATTTTATAGGGTGATTAGTCGTCTTTGTTGCGGTGTGTTCCCCCAGTAAGGATATTGCCGCTTCGGTGTCGCGAACGGCTGCCTGCCGGTAAGCAGTCGTTCCGTTTTCGGGCTGGCTGATTTCCACGATATCCACTACGCCAAGATTGCCGAGAGCATGGATGGTTTCCTCGGTCGATTGCGCCGAAGTAAAAAGCAGTATTTCCTTCATCCTGACGATCATAGCACCATTATTTTTTCGGTTTTCCGGCAATTTCCGCGAAAGCATTTCCCGCAAAAACTATCAGAGAAGGCTTTTTTCTTGTTTTTTCTTCTTTACCAGTTTCGCACAGCCAATGGCCAGGCGTTCGACATCACCCAGGTAAATGATAATTTTCCGGATGTTGTCTTTGGTTTCGGGAATGAAGACCTCCTTAAGTGCATTCTTCATTCGCCGTGCTTCAGCTAATTCTTCCTGCAGTAAGGCCAGGTTTTTTCGCTCAATATCTATTAGCGTGCGATTGGTTTTTTGATCCCGCAGTACCTCCATCGCCGTATCGATCCACAAAGGGGTATTAAACAGGTCTACTTCGGCATCTTCAAACGTCAGCTCCCGAAATACCTCAATGGTTACTCCGGTAAGTTCGCGCTGATCGGTATTGACTGCTTTTACGTTAGCCAGAGTACTCAAGTCAATCGTTTGCTCGGCCATGACGCTACTCCAGGATTGCACTTGTTGGTTTGTCGCCTCAATTGCTTTCTGTAGCCGTCGAATCGATGTTTCAACGTTTTGTACTGCCTCCTTTAATTGCTGTTCTTTCATTTCGAAGACCGGCAGGGCAGCCTCGTATTCCTTGAGCTCATTCTTTAGGGCAGCCAGGGTGTTCTTATTCATCAGGATCTTGTCCGCCATAATCAGGTTCTTTCCGTTGTCTGTAAAAAAAGCTTCATTCCCTGTTCCTGGTCAAAACCCCACCACCGTTCCAGTATGAGTAATTTGAGTTTGTAGATCACCAAAGCCCCAAAGTCGGCGTAGTAGCCAATGGATCCTTTTTCCAATTGCTCCCACTGATGTTGCATGAGCTGCACTTCTTCCTCCAGCGGATTACCCGGCTGAATGAGTAGATCCCAATCTTTAACCGATTGCTCCGAACCGGCTCTTCGCGCTTTACGGAGTCCTTCTACGTCCTTTTTCTGTCGGAACATAAACGCTGCAAAGTCAGCCAATACAGGGCAGGCGCTCTCCTGAAAATGAGTTTGATGTATGGTTCTCAAGTCGATCGCCCGGAATAGTGCTGCTTTTTTTTCCGACAGGAACTTGGCTGCTTCCTGCTCCAGAATTTCCGAGAGACTGACCGGTTCTTCCGGCCGTTGCGCGTATTTGTGAAGCGTAGTTGACACCCGTAACTGCTCTTCTTCCGTATTCCGAAAGGAGAGATGGGGTAAACTACTCATCAGGTATTCCAAATGACCGCTGATCATGCTGTCTGTTCATTTTGTATTAGGGAGGCCCACTTGCGGCTCAGGTGGTCGCTTAAAATAGTCGATACTTCCTCTGGTGTGATCTGGTAGCTCCAGCCCTGTTCGGTCTTTTTCACGGAGAAACCCCGGATCAGGGATTCATCGGTAGCAATTTTTGCCAGGTCACCGGAGGTTTGCACTTGTTTTTGAATGTAATCGGTCAATTCGGATTCCAGTTGAGGCGGAATGCGAATGGCCACTTCTTCATCCAGGTTTTCGAGCACCCGCAGGACTGCTTTTTTCATCAGGTCGGTATCAAAAGCCGATTGTATGTCTCGTTCCAGAACGGAAGCAAAGAGTTTTCGCAAGTCGTTCTGAACTTGAAGAGTCACATCCCGTGCGGCCTGAGCCAGGGCACTTTCACCCTTTTTAATAGTGTCTTCGGCCTCTTGCTTTGCGTCCGAAAGCATTTGCTTTTTTTGTGATTCGGCCTCCCGTACAATTTTTTCGGCCTTCGCTTTGGCCCTGTCGATTATTTCTTTCTCCTGCTTTTCCGCTGCCTCAATGGCTTCGGACTTCAGGGTGGAGATTAATTTATCCAGGCTTTGCTCACTCATGCGTATTCGCTTTTAGAAGTTTGAAACTGCCTTGCTCCGGCCAGTATTTGTCAATCAGTTCGGAGGATAGCCCCGCCTCTTCCTTTTTGAAGTGGTTAGCCAGAATATCCCAGCACAGATCCAGTGCATCTTCCAGTTCCAGATAGCGGAAAGGATCCATCAGCTCTCGCTGGAAGGTCTTTCGGTATTCTAGTAACCGCAGGGAGTAATCGTCCTTGACCGAACCGAATTTTTGCGCTCTTACACGCTCATCGGCTTCCGATAACAGGCGGGCCATGGCGTTCATAATACCCCGGTGGTCGTCGCGCGTACGGTCATTAACCTGTTGCTTCAGCCGGCTCAGGGAACCGAACAGCTCGAGGAATCCATTTTTCATGTAAAACTGCCCTTCCGTAATGTAGCCGGTATTATCGGGCACGGGGTGGGTGACATCGTCCATGGTTGTTACGCCCAGGATAGTCAGGCTACCAGCCCCGTCGATATCGGCCGCCTTTTCGTACCTGCTGGCTAATTGGGAATACAAATCGCCCGGATAACCCTGGTTGGCGGGTATCTGATCCTGAGAGTTGGCCACCTGACGCAGGTAATCGGACCATTGGGTCATATCGGACAACAGCACCAGTACATTTTTGCCCTGAAGGGCGAATTTTTCCCCCACGGCCAGAGCCAGATCAGGGACCATCAGCCCCTCGACGATGGAATCGCGATGGGTATGGATAAACATGATGGTCTTGCTCTTACTGCCCGCCTCTTCGATACGACGGTTGAAATAGTGATACTCGTCGTACTTCAATCCCACACCACCGATAATGATCACATCGGCATCGGTTTGGGTGGCAATGTTGGCCAGCAGGCGGTTATAGGGTTCTCCTGCTTTCGCAAAAATGGGAATCTTCTGGGAGCGTACCAGGGTGTTAAATACATCGATCATGGGCACGCCGGTCCGGATCATGTCTTTAGGAACGAGTCGTTTCACCGGATTTATCGACGGTCCGGCAATGCGGATCATATCGGAGAGTAATTCGGGGCCGCCATCAATCGGTTGGCCATTGCCCGAATAGATTCGGCCCAGCATGTCTTCGGAAAAACCTACTTGAACAGGTTTCCCCAAAAAGCGAATTTTGCAATCAGTCGACACCCCAAATCCACCGCTAAACAGTTGCAGGGTGGCGTTCTCTCCGTCCAGGGCAATAACCTGGGCAAATGCTTTTTCTCCGTTAGGGTAGATGACTTCGGCCAGTTCTTTGTTGTGAACACCACTGGCTTTTATGCTCAAAATTGACCGCCCGATACTGTCAATGTTCTCATACGTTTTCTTCAACATGGGCTTTGTGTTTAACCAGGTTTAATAGTTTTGTTTTACGCGTGGAAAATTGGTCCGAATCGAGTGGTGTATAATTCCAGTCCAAAAAAGCCTGTCGCAGAAAGTTGAAGTGCGACCGGATACTGGTTTTGTCCTCAATATCCACGGGGGTTTCGATGATCTCCTTAACCACATCGAACATCATGCGCAGACGTTCGGGGCTGGTTGCGCCGTCGGTTTCGTGGAAACTGTTCTGTTGCAGAAAAACGGCATCCAGTAATTCCGATTTTTGGTAGCGAATGAAAGCTTCGTTGGTTACGCCTTTCTCGCCCATCAGAACCAGGTTGGAGGATATTGACTTACCGTCGCGCAGCAGTTCCCGCAGGAAAGCGACATCCTCATTCGTCAGGATAGACGGATATTTTGAGGTACTGTCAATTCGGTCAATAGCCGGGTATTTACGGGCATCCGATAGTTCCCGGGACAGCCCCCAAAAAGCGCCCGTACTCATCAGGGTAGCCTGGGTAACGGGCTCATCAAAATTGCCACCTGCCGGAGAGACCGTGCCGAAGATACTGAGGGACCCTTGTCCTCCGTCTGGGAATCGTTCCACCCCGGCCCGGTCGTAGAGGGCGGAAATCAGGGTGGAAATATACATGGGAAATGCTTCGGGACCCGGGATTTCTTCCTTACGACCTGAGGTCTCCCGCAGGGCCTGTGCCCAGCGGGACGTGGAATCAGCCAGGATCAGTACATCCAGCCCCTGCTTGCGGTAGTATTCGCCGACGGTGGTGGCCATGTAAATTGAGGCCTCCCGGGCCGCGACGGGCATGGAGGACGTATTCCCCACAATATAGGTGCGATCCATTAGTGAATTACCGGTTTTGGGGTCGATGAGCTCGGGGAAGTCTTTGAATACCTCGACGGCCTCACCGGCTCGCTCCCCACAGGCCGCGATGATAACCACATCGGCCCGGGAGTGGCGGGCGATGGTGTGTTGCAGTACGGTTTTTCCCGCTCCGAATGGCCCGGGACTACAGGCCGTACCCCCGTAGGCAATGGGGAATAGCCCGTCCAGGATGCGAATGCCCGTAGGCAGGGTTTCGCCTGGTACCGACCGCTCGTGGAAAGGCATCGGCTTTTTTACCGGCCATTCAAAGGCCATTTTTAGTGGAAGGCTGTTACCGGCAGGATCTTTTATTGTGGCAATGGTATCCTCCAGGGTGTAATCCCCGGCGTCCACGATGTCTTCAATGGTGTATTTGCCCTGCATCGTGAAAGGCACAAAGATTTTGTGGTCAAACATTTTTTCGGGAACGGAGCCCAGCACGCTTCCACCGGTTACGGTATCCCCGGGCCTTACCGAGGGTGTGAAGGTCCATTTGGTCGTATTATTCAGTGGATCGACATACAGCCCCCGCTCCAGAAACCAATCTTCTTTTACCAGCTCGTACAAAGGGTTTTGGAGGCCGTCGGTAACGGAGCCCAGGATGCCCGGGCCGAGTTTTACCGCGAGTGGCAGGCCCGAAAAAGTTACGGGGTCACCGACCTTCATCCAGTTAGTATCTTCAAATACCTGTAGATAAACGCGATTTCCGGGTTTAATATCGATGACTTCAGACTTGAGGCGAGTGCCATCTTCTAAGGTAATATAGGCGACTTCACCATTCATGACGGCACCCGAGGTCGCTTCGACGCCAACGAGGGATTCGTTGACGCTCACCACTTTTCCGGTTGATTCTTGCATGCTTTTGCACTAATTTTTAAAAAACTTGTTCGCCGAAAGCCTGAGGACAACAGGTCGGCGAATTCCTTTCCGCTAGTATAGGCATAGCCCAAAAAAAGACCGCTGATAATTGTCAGTTGGGGAAGTAACTTATGGCATGGGGTGGTCTCTTAAATCGATTTAGTTTTATGTCGTATATGGTTGGTGAGCAGGCAGTCCTTGCGACCGGCCATTTCCACGCTTAAGCCATAACCAGACTGTACATGTATTTACGTAAATCGATTATCGCACTTACCGGGCTGTTCCTCTGCATTTTTTTAATAGTCCACTTGTCTGCGAATAGTTTGCTCCTGCTCCCCGAGGCAACAGCCCGTGACCTTTATAATTCGTACTCCACCCTACTTCGGGAAAGTATACTGATCAAGATCATAGCCTATGTATTGTACGCCTCTATCATGCTGCATGCCGGATATGCCTTACTGGTAACCATCGCTAATCGCCGGGCCAAGGCGCAGGGTTATCGGGTCAATCATTTTCGGCAAAATAGTAGCTGGACATCCCAGAATATGGGCCTGTTGGGGATTATGATCCTGTTATTCATCGTAGTCCACCTTGCCAATTTCTGGGCGCGTATCAAGTTGGGTATAGGACTGGAAGTAGGAGTGGACGCCCAGGGTAATAAAGACGTGTACGAGGTGGCGTACAGCCTTTTTCAAAACATATACTACGTATTGTTTTATACTGTCCTGGCGATTCCCCTTGGATTACATCTGCACCACGGATTAAAAAGTGCCTTTAAAACCCTGGGATTTTATCACCAAAAAGGACTCCGGCTGTTAGCCCGAATCTCTCTGGTATATGCTGCCATCATGGTCATCGGGTTCGGAGTGATTCCAATTGTCGTATTTCTAAAATAGCGGTTAAATGTTAGATGCTAAAATACCGGAGGGTAGCTTAGAAGAGAAGTGGCGCAATTATCAGGTGCAGTCGCAACTGATCAATCCGGCCAATAAGAAGAAGCTGAAAGTCATCGTGGTCGGCTCCGGTCTTTCGGGTGCCGGTGCTGCCAGTACGCTCGCCGAGCTTGGCTACGAAGTTCAGTGCTTTTGCTACCAGGATTCAGCCCGCAGGGCCCACTCGGTAGCTGCACAAGGAGGAATCAATGCGGCCAAGAACTACCAACACGACGGAGACAGCATCTGGCGTATGTTTTACGATACGCTGAAAGGGGGGGATTTCCGCTCCCGCGAAGCCAATGTCTATCGCCTGGCCGAATTATCGGCACCTCTTATCGATCATTACGTACAGCAGGGCGTACCCTTTGCGCGTGAATATGGCGGGGTACTTGTGAATCGCAGCTTTGGTGGGGTGCAGGTACAACGCACCTTTTATGCACGCGGTCAGACCGGCCAGCAACTGCTACTGGCAGCCTATTCCCAATTGTATAAGATGAAGCGTGCGAAGAAGGTTACCATGTATCCGCGTCACGAAATGCTGGACCTGGTGGTTATCGACGGCAAAGCGAAGGGCATCATTGCCCGCGATCTGGTGACCGGGCAGCTCAAACGCTTTGCGGCCGATGCGGTAGTGCTGGCCACCGGCGGCTACTCCCGGGTGTTCCGCTTGTCGACCCTCGCCATCGGCTGCAATGGTAGTGCCATCTGGAAAGCTCATAAACGGGGAGCCTTTTTTGCGGCCCCCAGTTTTACACAAATACACCCCACCGCTCTGCCCCAGACCAGTGAGGCCCAATCCAAACTGACCCTGATGTCGGAATCCCTGCGCAACGACGGGCGTATCTGGGTACCTAAAAAACAAGGTGATGATCGCAAAGCGAATGACATCCCCGAAGAGGAGCGCGATTACTATCTGGAGCGTCGCTACCCCAGCTTTGGTAACCTGGCACCGCGCGATATTGCGTCGCGGGCAGCCAAAGAGCGTATAGATGCCGGTTATGGTGTGGGGCGACTCAAGAATGCCGTGTACCTCGATTTCAAACACGCCATTGAGCGCTTTGGCATCGATACCATCAAGGACCGGTACGGGAACCTGTTTACTATGTACGAGAAGATCACCGACGTAAATGCGTACCGGGAACCCATGCAAATCTCTCCGGCGGCCCACTTTTCGATGGGCGGGCTATGGGTCGATTACGAGCTTATGACCACCATTCCGGGCCTGTACGCTGTCGGGGAGTGCAATTTTTCCGATCACGGTGCCAACCGTCTGGGAGCGAATTCCCTGCTGCAGGCCAGCATCGACGGATATTTCATTTTGCCGAATACCATCAATAATTACCTGGCCGATACCCTGAAAGGAGAATCCCCTACTGCGGATCACCCCGCGTTTGACGAGGCCGAAAAAGAGGTTGCCGGTCAAATTGATCGTGTTCTTGGCGTGCAGGGGACTAAAACCGTAGATCATTTTCACCGGGAGCTTGGGAAAGCCATGTGGCAGGAATGCGCTATGAGTCGAAATAAAGAAGGGCTGCAACAAGCAATTGCCCGTATCGAAGAAATTACCGAATCCTTCTGGCAGGACGTTAAAGTAACCGGAGGACACCGGGAAATGAATACAGAATTGGAAAAGGCCCTGCGTCTGGCGGATTTTCTGGAGTTGGGCCGCCTGATGTGCCTGGATGCGCTGCAGCGGGAAGAATCCTGTGGAGCACATTTCCGGGAAGAATACCAGACCGAGGAGGGGGAGGCCATGCGTAAGGACGATGAATACGCTTATGTATCTGCCTGGGAGTATCGTCCGGAGGAATATAAGCTACACCGGGAGGAATTGACGTTCGAAGCGGTTCAGCCGACGGTGCGGAGCTATAAGTAGAGAGTGGGGGAGGTGGAGAATTGGGGAAAGGGAGAATTGGGGAGTTGGAGAATTGGGGAAAGGGAGAATTGGAGAAAGGGGGAATTGGAGAAAGGGAGAATTGGAGAAAGGGATCTCCAAAAGAGCTTTTACATGAGCTATAAATTGAGCACTGAGCATTAAGCACT
>JASBTH010000053.1 GCA_030148525.1 Saprospiraceae bacterium
TACTATTGCTCATTGCCGCCATCATTGGCCCGGACTGGAAAAAAGTGTACCAATATGCGCTGGACAATGACTTTCGCTTTCTGAGCTTTGGCGACAGCAGCCTGCTACTGCCCTGATAAGTTGTGCTTTGTCAGCTGTATGACGATATAGCCCTTGCCAGTAACGGCCAATTCCGGCAATTTGGTAGCGGAATAAATCGGATTAACACCCTGTATACTATCGGGCCCTTACCGGGCCGCTTAAAGCAGTGTGTTATGAAATATCTTCCAGTCTTTTGTCTCTTTGTCTTGTGCCTTCATGTAAAAGGCCAGTCTACCTTAGCTTATTGGGATTTTGAAAATGTGGCTACTCGCCCTAATCCGCCTATTCTCGCCAGTGAAAAGGCGTCGACGGTCAGTACGGCTTACGTGAGTCTGTACGGCGGAACCAGTATAGGGAGTCCCGATGTTTGCGGTGGTAATGAGTCGTGGGCGACCAATTTCTGGACGACATCCACCAGTCGCTCCAGTTCTGATTATTTCTTGTTTGGGATCCGCAACGGAACCACGGATCGTTCGCTGGAGGTGGCCTATGTGTCCCTGCGTGCCAGTGTGAGTTCGGGGTATTCAGCCGATCGCTTCGACGTCTACTTTGACGTGGAAGGTGACCGCCATCGATTGGCAACGGGGGTGCAGGTGGGCACTTCCTGCGGGGCCCATTCCTTTGCCGTCAACCAGTCAGTGGGGCCGGGCGAACGGGCGCGTGTCTACATCTATCCCTACGGACAAGACCCGGGAGCTCAGGCTGCTACTTTGCGGATCGACGAGGTCGCCATTGCCGGCGTGTCCCTGTTGCCGGTGACCTGGGGGGTGGTGCGGGCTGACCGGACAGCGGATCAGGTCGTGGTACGGTGGACTACTGTTGCGGAATACAATAGTGACTTTTTTGTCGTGGAGCGATCGGAAGAGGGGCAGGCATTTCGGGCAATCGGTCAGTTACCAGCTGCCGGCTGGTCCGATCATTTACGGGAATACACCTATGTGGATCGTACTCCTTTTTCGGGTTCGGTCCGGTATCGCATTGAGCAGGTCGACCGGGATGGGAGCCGTTCGTATTCCGATACATTGGTGATAGCGGGGGCGGAGAGTTCACCTCCGGAGGTATACCCACAACCGGCTGTAGATTATGTAGCGATCCGATTACCGGATGAGGCGGCGCAACCATGGGTTCAGATTTCTGATCTTCAGGGGCGGGTTTGGTACCGCGGCCTGTTACCGGAGGATAGAGAAATTCCCCTTTTCGATTGGCCGGTTGGAATGTATATCTTGCGTGTTGGCGAAGGTGCTCAGGTATGGACCGGGCGTTTGATTATCGGCGGTTCGTAGTTTTGCCTTTCGGCAAAAGAAAATGCTGGCTACTTTCAAAAGAGCATGAACGATATGCAACAACATGTACTAATTGTTGGAGGAGGTATTGTTGGGCTGGCTACTGCCTGGCGACTTAGCGAAGCTCATCCGGAAGTGTCGATCACCGTTTTGGAAAAGGAAGCGGAGGTAGCTGCTCACCAGACGGGGCACAATAGTGGTGTGATCCATTCGGGGATTTACTATCAGCCGGGAAGTTTGCGGGCAACAAATTGTCGCGAGGGGTATCTGGCGCTCATCGATTTTTGTAATGAGCACGGGATAGAATACGATCTGTGCGGAAAAGTGATCGTGGCTACCCGGGAGTGGGAGCGGCCGCAGTTGGATAAAATAATCGATCACGGCCGCCAAAACGGCCTGGTTGGTATTCGTCGAATTTCGGCCGATGAGGTACGGGAACGCGAACCCCACGTAGCAGCCGTTGACGGAATCTTGGTGCCACAAACGGGTATCATCGATTACGCGGAGGTTACTCGTACCTACGCGCGTTTGGTCCGCGCCAAAGGCCACCGGCTTCGATTTGGGTTTGAAGTATCCGGTGTGGAAGAGACAAAGAGTGGATGGGTAATTCGGTCCGCAGCGGGTGATGAGATCAATGGTCAGGTACTCATCAACTGCGCCGGGCTGTATTCCGATCGGATCGCGACTATGACCGGACAGGATTTAAAAGGGATCCAGATTTTGCCTTTTCGCGGTGAGTATTACGAATTACGCCGGGAGAAAGAATATTTGGTCAACAACCTGATCTATCCGGTCCCCAATCCGGCCTTTCCCTTTCTCGGGGTACACTATACCCGCATGATCCACGGTGGTATTGAAGCGGGGCCTAGTGCTGTTTTGGCCTTTGCCCGCGAAGGGTACGACCGGAGTCAGGTGAATTGGTCGGAACTATGGGAGACTATCCGCCATCCGGGTTTCCGGAAACTGGCTTCCAGGCAATGGAAATTCGGTCTTAATGAGCTGAGGCGCTCCTACAGCAAGCGGGCCTTTGTGACGGCCTTACAACATCTGATCCCCGAGGTGGGTATGGATGATCTGATGCGCGGAGGAGCCGGGGTGCGGGCGATGGCTTGTGATCCACGAGGTAATTTGGTGGATGACTTTTTAATTCTGGAAAAGCCGGGAGCTGTGAACGTAGTTAATGCACCCTCACCAGCAGCCACGGCATCCCTGGCAATCGGAAAAACGATTGCGGAGGTAGCGGAGAAACACTTAGAAGCTGTTTGAATTCAAACAGCTTCTAAGGGGGCGGAGAAAATTAAGTTCCTGGTTTCAGGCGAGCTATTTTTTCTCGGGGCCCTTAACCAAGTAGGATTACGTTAGTATTACGAATGTAATGTATGATTCTACTAACTTTGCGCAAAAAGAAATACCATGGAGCAGACACGCAATATTCAGATGGTCGACCTTAAGACCCAGTACCTGAAATTAAAGCCTGAGATCGATCAGGCTGTACTAGACGTGTTAGAGTCGTGTGCCTACATAAATGGCCCGGCGGTACGCGATTTTCAGGCATCTATGGAGGCCTATCACCAAGTTGCCCACGTTATTCCCTGTGCCAATGGCACCGATGCCCTGCAAATTGCCCTGATGGCCCTGGACCTGCAGCCCGGCGATGAGGTTATCGTACCTGCTTTTACGTACGTATCGACTGCCGAAGTGATTGCGCTACTGCATCTTAAACCTGTTATGGTAGACGTAGATCCCGAAACCTTTAATATTACTCCCGAGATCATTGAAGCAGCTATTACTGAAAAGACCAAGGCTATTGTACCAGTCAATCTTTTTGGGCAGAGCTGTGATCTGGAGCCGATCATGGAAATCGCTAAAAAGCACGGTCTGTTCGTGGTGGAAGATAACGCACAGGCGATTGGAGCTGATTATACCTTTGCCGATGGGCGTACCCGGAAAACGGGGACTATTGGGCACATCGGGTGTACTTCCTTTTACCCCTCTAAAAACCTTGGCGCCTACGGCGACGGCGGTGCCATTACGACCAATGATGACGAACTCGGGCAAAAACTGCGCATGGTAGCCAATCACGGACAGACGCGTCGGTACTACCACGGTATGGTCGGGGTGAATTCTCGCCTGGATTCCATCCAGGCTGCCGTTTTGAATATCAAGTTGCGCGAACTCGACAATTATGCCGCTGCCCGAAACCGCGCCGCCGATTTCTACGATGAGGCACTGAGTGGAGTATCAGCCTTGGTTACCCCCAAACGCGAACCCAAATCCAACCACGTTTTCCACCAATACACCCTCAAGGTTACTGATGGCCGTCGCGACGATTTGCAACGTTACCTGAGTGACCGAAGTGTTCCGAGTATGATCTATTACCCGGTTCCCCTATACGAGCAGGATGCCTTTAAAGGATTTACGGATGTTACCCACTTACCCGTAACCCACGAGCTGTGCGAGCAGGTAATCTCCCTGCCCATGCATTCTGAGTTGGATGAAGATTCGTTGCAATTCATTACGGATACGGTCCGGTCGTTCTGGTCTTAAACCCACTACCCTATGTTTGTACACGAATCGGCCGTAGTGGATGAAGGTGCCGTAATTGGTGAGGGAACCCGCATTTGGCATTTTTGCCACATCATGCCGGGGGCGCGTCTGGGAATGCATTGCAACCTCGGGCAAAACGTATTCGTGGCCAACGATGTGGTGTTGGGTAATAATGTCAAGGTTCAGAACAATGTATCCATTTACAGTGGTGTAGTATGCGAGGACGACGTTTTTCTGGGGCCATCCATGGTATTCACTAACATTACTAATCCACGATCAGCTGTAATTCGCAAGGGACAGTACGAAAGAACTATGGTTCGCAGAGGAGCCTCTGTCGGCGCTAACGCTACTATCGTTTGTGGCAGCACATTGGGTGCTTATTCATTCGTGGGGGCTGGTGCCGTAGTCACCCGCGACGTACCTGATTACGCGCTGGTGGTGGGCAACCCCGCCCGACAGGTGGGCTGGATGAGCGCGTATGGCCATCGCCTGTATTTTGATGCCGGGGGTAAAGCCACTTGCCCGGAAAGCAAGCAGGTGTACCGGTTAGTCGATGGCAATCACGTAGAACCAGAATCCTAGACTATGGACGACGTACGATTTGCGGTGCTGGGAGTCGGGCATATTGGTCGCAGGCACGCCACCATCATCGATGGACATCCGGAGGCAAGGCTGGTTGCCCTGGCGGATGAACGCCCTGCCGGAGAAGTCGGAGCCACCGATTGGTCCGTTCCTTACTTCGAAAGTTTGCAAGCACTATTGTCCTCCGATGTGGAGGTCGATGTAGTCTGTATTTGCACGCCGAACGGATGGCACGCTCGCCATGCGATCCAGGCGCTGGAAGCTGGCCGGCACGTAGTGATCGAAAAGCCCATGGCTCTGCGCCGGACGGAGGGAGAGCGTATTTTGCACACTGCCCTGCAGCGATCACGTCAGGTATTTTGCGTTATGCAAAACCGCTATTCTCCCCCCATCGCCTGGTTAAAAGCCGTAATCAAAGCCGGTAAATTGGGGGCTATCCGGATGGTACAGATCAATTGTTTTTGGAATCGGGATGAACGCTATTATGCTGATCCGTCTGGCGGCTCCCATGCCTGGCACGGTCATCCCGAATTGGACGGAGGTGTACTGTATACGCAGTTTGCCCACTTTATCGACATCCTGTATTGGTTGCTTGGCGATGTGGAGATTTTGCATGCCGACCACGAGAATGTAGGCCACCGCGACACGGTACCCTTTGCAGATTCAGGTAATGTACTTTTCCGCCTGACTGATTCAGGGGGCCTGGGTAACCTTTGTTTTTCTACTGCTACCGTGGATAAAAACTTTGAAAGTACCATCACCATTCTCGGTGAACGGGGTACTATCAAAATTGGCGGACAGTACATGAACGACGTGGAGTATTGCCATATCCCCGGCTATGAAATGGCCACATTACCGCCCGCTAATCCCCCTAACGATTACGGACCTTATCAGGGATCGGCAGCTAATCATCACTACGTGATTCAGAATGTAGTTGATGTATTGAAGGGACGGCAGCAGGTAACGACCAATGCGCTGGAGGGGTTGAAAGTGGTAGATATCATCGAACGAATGTACGCTGCTGCCAGAATCTCTCGATGAAAACGGCCTTTGTACCGACCGCCGCCCAAGCACGGGATATCCTTTTTTTGTATTTTATATCGGGATGAACGCTTTTGGCGAAAGCCTGTTAGCTTGGTCCTGGTACCTGAATTCGAAAAATGCCCCCCGTATGCGTATCCTGAAGTTGTCATGCCTGTTCGTGTTTTTCTGCACCTTTGTTTTCGGCCAAACCTATTTGCAGGTGGATCCCAACGACCTCCAAGGTGGGGGGGATACTCGCAGTACGGGGAATAATTGCTTTCGGTTAACGACGGCTCGCGATTGGGAATCCGGCACTGTGTGGTACCGGCAGGCTGTCGACCTGACTGAGCCCTTCGAAATGGAGATGAACCTCCGCCTGGGATGCATGGACGAGGAGGGGGCCGACGGGATGGTCTTTATCTTCCTTCCGCGGAAAGTGCCCACCGGTTATAAAGGTGAAGGAATGGGCTTTGGTGGATTGCGACCATCCCTGGGCATTGAGATCGATACCTGGCAAAATTACCACTTAGCTGATCCGGCCGAAGACCACGTAGCCCTGATGGTTAACGGCAATGTGAGTCATTACCAAAACCTGAAGGAACCCGTCCGTATCCCTAACGTGGAAGACTGCGAACTGCACGTTTTCCGTATCAATTGGGAACCCACCGACGAGCTGTTGACCATTTACATGGACGGCAAACAGCTGATCGCCGAGAGGGTGGATATGATCAATGACATCTTTCGGGGCGGCAATAAAATCTATTGGGGTATTTCGGCCGCTACCGGCAAATACAACAATCTGCAGGAAGTGTGTTTCGAGCAGTTAACCTTTAATGTGCCCACGCTGGGATACACGGTGAAACGACGCCTGCTCGACGGTAATATCGCCGACCTTCAGAAGTTGACCTTTGGGCGGGGTCGCACTCAACTCAATAGCGATCAGACCGAAGAATTGGATCGTCTCCTACTATTCCTGGAAGAAAACCCGGATAAAGACATCGAGTTCTTCGCCAACAGTAATGAATCGGGTAATGATGGCCGGGAAGAAGACCTCACGGACCAACGCCTGGAACAGATAAGAGCTTACCTCGAGAAAAAGGGGGTAGACCCGGAACGGATACACCTCCAATCCCTCGGGCGCCGTTTCCGCACCCAAACCATCGACGGAAAATCCGTCACCCGGACGGGTAATTGGGTTCAGGTCCGGATGTTTAAGGAAAGGGTGTAAACAGGTTTGAGGTTTGAGGTTTGGGGTGTGAGGCCAGGTAACAGGTTTGAGGTTTGAGGTTTGGGGTGTGAGGCCAGGTAATAGGTTTGAGGTGACCTTTGACCTTACCTCACACCTCACACCTGGTACATCTTTTCATAATATTCCTCCAGCATGCGCTTCACTGCGAATCGCTCGTGAGTATCGAGGATGCTTTGGCGCATCATACTAATCCACTGGTCGCGATTGTCGTAGTAGGTGGGTAAAACCTCTTCAAAGAGGACCTGATAGAGCGCATCGAGGTCGTGGGCATCCTGAACGGCAATTTTATCGCTTTCGAAGGCGTCGCCGAATTGCCAGCCATTTTTACCGTGGTCGCAGGCTTCAGGCCACCAGCCATCGAGGATGCTGCAGTTCAATACGCCGTTCATGGCTGCTTTCATGCCGGAGGTGCCACTGGCCTCTTTGGGGCGGCGTGGGTTATTGAGCCACACGTCGGTACCACGAGTCAGGGCTTTGCCGGTATCCATATCGTAGTTTTCTACGAATACTACGGATTTTGGGTATTTGCGGGCCATATCCACCACGTTGCGGATCAGTCCTTTACCCGTGTCGTCGAGGGGGTGGGCTTTACCGGAATACACAATCTGAATGCGTCCGTCTTTCAGGAAAGGCTCGATGATCTCTGGTTTCTGGAAGATCAGGTTAGCCCGCTTGTAGGGGGCAAATCGACGCGAAAAGCCGATCAGCAGTTTATCGGGATCGAGTTCGGCTCCGGTGCGCTCCTTAATGAAGGCGATGGTATCGCGTTTGTTTTCCTGGTGGCGTTCCCAAAGGTCACCGTCGTTTTGAGCGCGGTCGATCATCTCGGAGTCGACCCAGGTAGGGAGGTGAATACAGTTAGTGATAGCGATGATCTCCGATCGGTTATCCACGTGAGCCCACATATCCTGGGCCGTTTCCCCGTGCAGTTGCGCTACGGCATTGGTGATCTTGGACAGACGCAGGGCGCCTACGGTCATATTAAAGGGAGTTCCCCCCAGGGATTCCAGTTGTTTTTCGGTGAGGCCCATATTGGCGCCCATGTACATAATGCGATCAATGGGATGTGACTCGTTCCCCTGCAGAACCGGTGTGTGGGTGGTGAAGGCTACTTCGGGTTTGGTGGCTTCGACGGCCTTCTCGAAAGGCATGCCTTCATCTTCCATTCGTTCGCGCATCAGCTCGAAACCGGCAAAGAGAGCATGACCTTCATTGAAATGGTAGATGTCGATATCGATGCCCAGTTCGCGCAGGGCGCGCACACCGCCAACACCGAGGACCATTTCCTGGGCAATACGCTCTTCGCCGAACCAGCCGTAGAGTTGACCGCAGATCCAGGCGTCGTTATTGCCGGGAATATCAGTGTCGAGCAGGTAAAGTGGAACGTGACCGAATTGCTCCAGTTTCCAGACTTTACACTGGACCGGCACCCGTCGGATGTCTACGGTAACGGTTACGCCGGTATCCTCCAGAAAATCGTATTCGTAATTGTGGTAAGAGTCGTAGGGTTTGCCGTTCTCATCGATGTACTGATCGGTATAGCCCTGCTTCCATTTGATGCCAATGGCCACCATGGGAAAATCGTGGTCCTTGGCTCCTTTGATATAATCACCAGCCAGAATGCCCAGTCCGCCAGCGTAGGTTTTTAGGCTGGTGTCCAGACCGTATTCCATGCAAAAATAAGCAACGGTGGGACGTTTTTTAGTGCTCATGAGGTTCAATTAAGGGTTCGAAAATAGGTGGTTAGGGCAATTCGGAGCTAAAGATAGGCGGATATACGAATTTAGGAGAATTCACTCGATTAAAAAGAAGTTACCGATTTACGAAGTATTCCAGATATGCGCATTCTTCTATTGCTTGCTGGTAAAAGTTGGTACCGGAATACTGTTCACGCAAAAGGGTAAAATACTGGTAGGTACGTTCTCCGCCGTAGGCGAAATACTGATTCTGTTCACATTTAGCGGCCATAAATGCAGCTCGCGCAGCGAGTTCGGGGTTATTGGCTAAATCCAGGGCTGTTTCAAAATACTTCAGGGCCGGTTGGCAATCGAAGGCTTCCCGGTTGCCGTCGGGATATTTGGGATGCGGGCGCACGTTGGCGTCAGATCCGGTGGGGCTCACCTTGAGGCTGATGCCCGACCGGAAATTATCCATCCCCTCCCAGGCGTATCCGAAGTAGGTCATATTATAGAGGGCCAGGCCAATCAGGTAGAAGTTACGGGCTCCCACGGATTGATCGGCCAGGGCTTCGTATTCCAGCTCCTGAAAACGGCTGATCAGTTGCTCCCGATTGTAGCGTCGGAAAGAATCCTGGCGGGCACAGTTAATACAGTCGATCAATCGCTCTTCAAACGGATTGATGCGGGCGTAGTCGTTCTTGGCAACATTGTCAATTTGCTTAAGTGCTTCGATCGCCGGTATCTGATTGCCCCGCGCCAGGTGCAGCATTCCTTTTAGGTTGTAGAGATCGTTGCGTAAGTTCAGGTTAGCTTCCTGCCGCAGGAGGGATCGCTCCATGCGATTGAGGTTAGT
>JASBTH010000064.1 GCA_030148525.1 Saprospiraceae bacterium
GATCGATCTTGTCTAATTTCTCTGCCATTGGCTAATCATTATGATCGGTTCGTAATATAGGAATATCACCCACTAAATACCTGGCCACAGCCAACCATTCAGATGGTGCGTGTGCACGCAAAACAGGATGTTTGGGAATCAAAAAGCACATCCTCCTTAACTTTAAACCCGCAAGATAGACAGTCGAAAAATTAAATACAAAAAAAAGGCAAAAAACCCGACTGTTTTTTCTAAAAAAGGCACAAATGCCAAACAATCTTTTAACGACTTAGCATTTTTTAGCAAAGGTTTCCGGGCACCATGTCGAAAAGGTGCCCGGAAAACAAGTGGACACCTAGCCTATGGGAAAATACCCAAAGACAGGTAATCATTACTAATTTTATTTATGGCACTTACGAAGGAGGCAGTCCTCAGATCGTTCACCTTCTTCTTGCGCTGCATGATTTCCCGTACCTGATGATAAGCCGTGCTCATTGTTTCTTCCAAACCGGACCGAACCAAGTCGACCTCATCGGCACCTTTGGCAATAATGGTCCGCTCTTTTTGGGAAATACTCCGACCGGTATGCCGCTCGATCAGGTCGATCAGTGCCGTATATTGATTCTGGTCAAACCGCTTCTGCATTCGGCCGAATCGCATATGGGAGAGGTTTTTCAGCCACTCAAAATAGGAAACTGTAACCCCTCCTGCGTTGAGGTACACATCGGGCAGGATGATTTTACCTGCTTCGAGCAGCACCTCTTCTGCCAGTGAGGTGATCGGGCCGTTGGCCGCCTCCGCAATAATCTTGGCCTTAATATTGTGTACGTTTTCCATGGTGATCTGGTTCTCCAGAGCAGCGGGTATCAGCACATCACAATCGTATTCAAGAATGCGGTGGCGATCATTTTTATCCAGGGTTTCGGCTCCCGGATAGTTGAGAATAGACCCGGTCTCTTTGCGGAACTTCATGAGGTCATGGATGTCGAACCCATCTTTTTTGTAGATGGCTCCTTCCACCTCACCAATACCGACGATTACCGCTTCACCTTCGTCCTGGGAAATGGTTCCGGTATAGGACCCCACATTACCCAGTCCCTGAATGATCATTCGCTTGCCTTTAATACCGGTTTCCAAGCCGAGCTTTTTCATATCCTCGACTATCTCACAGGCTTCCCGTATTCCGTAGAAAACACCGCGACCGGTTGCTTCCGTTCTGCCCCGAATACCATTTTGGTTAACGGGCTTACCGGTTACACAACCAGCGGCATCAATCTCGTCGCCTTTGAATGTGCGATAGGTATCGTAGATCCAGGCCATTTCCCGGGCACCAGTACCGTAATCCGGCGCGGGCACGTCAATGGCCGGCCCGATCAGGTTACGTTTAACCAATTCACTGGTGTAGCGGCGGGTTACCCGTTCCAACTGGCCGGGGGTAAATTCGCGCGGATTGAGCTTGACGCCACCTTTGGCGCCACCAAAGGGCACATCCACAATGGCACATTTATAAGTCATCAGCGTGGCCAAAGCCATGACCTCCTCCTGGGTTACGTGGTTGGAGTACCGGATTCCACCCTTGGTAGGACTACGGTGGTGACTGTGTTGTACCCGGTACGCTTCAATGACTTTAACTTCGTTACCGATCTTAACCGGGAAGTTCACCCGGTAAACAGCATTACAAACCTTGATTTGCTCTAGTAATCCTTGATTAAGGTTGGTGTGAGGGGCGGCTCTGTCAAAGTAAGATTGAACACTTTGATAAAAACTAGGAATGGACTTCGGTTCTGACATCTTCTTCCTTGATTTGGTTCTCTAATTTGGTTAGTCTGCGATCCAGGTAGACCAAAAAGGCGGTTATCCCTAAAAAAATGGCCGCAATAACGGCGACAACAACAAATAACTTTCCCTGGCTTCGCATAAAGTCGGGGGCATCCGAACTTCCTTGCGACCAGGCACTTGTAACCATCAGAAAGAGCAGCAGTGCACTATATATAATCCTGTTCCAGATCATGGTATGTGATTTACTTAGCTCATCCGTGGCGGTTTTCCCGGAGACGAGCCAAAAGTCGTGTATTTTTTGATTAAAACAAATATGCAGCGAAAAGAAATCCGGCCATACAAAATTCGCTCAGACCAAGTCCAAATGCTGCTCGCGCAGCCGGGTGAACCGATACACCAGACTGGCAATCCAGTACCCCAAAAGCGTCCAGCCGATGATGGCCGGATAAAAGATCATTCGCATGGTATTATCCAGATCCTCCCCGCCCAAAGCCGGATTCCCGCCGGCTCCGGGATGAAGGCTATCCGTTAGCCGGGGGATTACGTAGATGAGCGGAATCAGGGTTACAAAGGCAAAAATATTGTACACCGCCGAAATCCGGGCTTGCTTTTCGGGGTCCTCAAAAGCCGAGCGCAAAACGAAATAGGCAAAATAGATCAGCAGAGCTACGGCCGTCATGTTCTGCTTGACATCCCAGCTCCAGAACGCTCCCCAGGTATACTTGGCCCAAATTGCCCCCGTAATCAAGCCCAATACTCCGTACAGAACCCCGATTCTCGTCAGGGCAGCTGCCCGCTGATCATCATCGATCCGGAAACCTCGCAGATAGCGCACACTGTACACAACGGATCCCAGAAAAAGAAATACCATCGCAAACCATAAAGGCACGTGGAAATACGTATTGCGAATGGTCTCCGCCAGAATATTCCGGAAGGGGAAATGAATCCCCTTGTCAGCACTCAACCTGGTGATAGGATCATTTACCCATACGCGTTCTCCCATCTCGGGATCGAGACTATCCTGCGTGATGAACACAGCACTGGGCAGGGAAACCGCCCCGTCAATTTCGTTATCGATGATGAGGGAAAAATCCTGTACCCTGCGATCGACGGGTAAGTATTCAGGAATGCTAAAAACAGCTTCCATAGAACGATCGTCCCAAACCATTATCTTCCTGGCCTGGAGCGACCGGGCATCATCTAGTTTCAACCAAACCCGCATACTGTCCTCCCCTTTTTTGTAAAAGGAGTTGTAACCGGTAATCTCTACGGTGATTTCTTCGCCTGTGCGGCCACTGTTGGGCGTCACCTCCAATACACCGGGTTTGAGGGGGAAGAGAAGCCCCGCCAATAAAGTGTACATTAAAAGTACTACTGCCGCTATTTTCCACCAGGATTGTCTTACCATAGTATTGCTATTGATTAACCCGGTCCCCCGTCAGGACCGATTACCATTTATCCGCCCCCGGTATAACTGTCCGGATCGGGCTATTGTTTTTCAGTCCCTCCACAGGAAAGGGTACAGCAGGAATGCCATTGCGACCAGGATAAGATCAATGGCAATCAGTATCAGGACATCCTGATCGACGGAGGTATCCTGCAATAACCCCAGCGCGTTCGCAGAGAGTTTGATCAGGGTCATCAGAATAGGTATGACCAGCGGAAAGCTCAGGATCGCCATGAGGGTCGCATTATTATCCGCCTTGGCTGATATGGCCGCCACAAAGGTAAAGGTAATGGAGAACCCTACACTTCCCAGAAAAATAGTTCCTACGAAAGCACCCAACTGGCGTACCGGATTCCCGGCCACAAAGGCAAACGCTCCCCAAACTAAAACGCTGAGCACGAAAAGTAACAGAATATTGTACAATATCTTCGCCAACAATATGGCCGTTGGGTTGGCCAGGGCATAGTAATACAGCTGCCGCTGATTACTTTCCTGCACAAAGCTCTTTACGATCGCATTAATGGAAGTAAACAGCATAATGATCCAGAAAAGCACATTCCAGACCTGGGGCTGCACCTGAACGAAGGAAGTATATATGATAAAAATGGTGGAAAATACGTACAACAGAATACCGCTGATAGCGTAACTGCTGCGAAATTCCAGACGTACGTCCTTACTGAACAGGTGAATGATCTCTCGAACGATTTGCATGTTGCAAAAATAACATTCTTACTTAGATGCTATCCATAAGTATCCTTTGGTCTGTACATTCATTTTTGGCGGCGGTATATTGTTGAATTGTTTTTACTTGCGTTGACTGTGACCGGGGTTGCATGCTTTTTTCCGAAAGGGAAACAATCTCCGGAAATCTGCCCTGCTTGGCGGATTGCACAAAATCTGCTATTTTCGATGAAATCCCGGATTAGCGTTTAGAAGTTATCGCTGGAAAACCGCGATTCCTTCTACCCAAAGTGCGTACCTACATGAACATCAATCCCCGCTGGTTATTTCTGCTTTTTTTAGGATGTTACCCCATCTTTCTACTGGCCTCTGAAGCTGCTGATACGTCTGGATTTATTCGTATCCAGGCCCGGAGTGGTGATGGCATCTATTCCCTGTTGCGCAGATATGAGTTGGATCAGCACAGCTGCAATTTCGACCAGTTTTACTCCCTGAACGAGCTTAAGAAAAACGCCGCTCTGATTCAGGGAAGGACCTACTTGTTGCCCATTTACCGGTATACCTTCAATGGCCGGACTATACGTTCGACCATCGGTGTCGACGACTGGGACCTGGCTGTGACCATCCAGAGCTACAACGAACGCATGTACGAGCAGGGGCTGCGCCCGGATGATTTCAGGAATGACCTGAAACTGTGGGTTC
>JASBTH010000070.1 GCA_030148525.1 Saprospiraceae bacterium
TTTTGAGTAGGTTGATCAGGTATAACACCGTCTCCTGCTTAATCGTTGGCCAGGTTATCCAGCAATTTGCGGGCTTCCATCTGGGTAACCGCATCTTTGCCTTTGGCCATGGCGAATGCACGTTCGGCAATGGTGGCTGCCTCCTGCTTATCGCCACTGAAGGCCAGGGCAATAGCGTGACTGAGGTAGTATTTTGCCTCTCCGGCCCGGTCGGCATTATCAGCCAGTATATCCAGCACCAGCGATACGACTCCGTCTTCCTTAGGGTAGGAGCGCAGAGCCATGCTGGCCACGCGATCAGTTGCAGCGGGCGTATCCTGCTCCATGCCTTTCTTGAGATACTCTTTCAGCGCTTTTTCATAATCATTGGTATCGTCCTGTTTTTTGGCGAAAGCCATATCTGCCTTTGCGGCAAAAGCATCCTCGTGATCGGGATCGTACTCGGCCACTTTCTTCTTAGCTTCATTTAACAGCATCTCGCTATCAAACTCCAGTGCTTTGTCCAGTGTGTTTTCCGCCGCGAGTATGATCTTTTCTTCCATATTTACGTCGGGCATGAGTTCCTCGACCGCTTCCCGGTTCTCCATCAGCATTTTGAAAATACGGGAGTCTACTTCGGTGGCCGCTTCGAAGATGATGCGGAGGTTCTCAGGCGTGGTCACGTCTTCCTGATCGCGGAGATAATCGTTAGCCACCTTCAGGCTGGATTTGCCCGATTGATTGAGGGCTTTGATGTAGTTGTACATAAACTCCGGATCGCGCTTACCCTTCTCGTATTGCTCCACAAAGGGGCCGGTGCGGTCAATGGAGGAGAGTACACTCTCTCCCAAGGCAAGAAAGGCCTCCAGCGGCTTGGCCCCTACCGAACGCTTGACCAGCGTACCGTCGTAATCAATGAACAATAGGGTCGGGTAAGCCCGAACCGGGTATTTTTTCCGGATCTCCAGGCCTTCGCCTTTCTCCATATCCATTTTCACGTTGATGAAGTGCTTATTGTAAAAGTCGCCGGCTTCGGAGCGCGAAAAGACCTGCGCATCCATGCGCTTACAGGGGCCACACCATACGGCGTAGGCATCCATAAAGATCAGCTTCTGTTCTTTTTTGGCGGCAGCCAGGGCCTCATCCCAGGTACCCTGGAAAAATTCAATGCCCTGGGCCTGCATAGTCACGCTGGCCAACAGGGTTACAACAAGGGAGAGTACAGTTTTCATAATCCTTCTTTTTTCAGGTCGTTCGGTACAAAAATACGAATAGTGCGCGGATGGGTCCGTTAAAGAAGGCTTAATTCCTTGGCAGCCATTAAACCGTAGCGATACAGAGGCATCAAAGCTTGAGAATAATACTCCAATTGGTATCAGTTGACTCTACTTTAAAACCTGCCCTCTGACTCTATCCGCTTCGCGGTTCTCTCGCTTCAAGATCCACCGGATCTTGATCGCAAGCGAATCATTCGTTCATCTTTGGAAGGGAGGGAGGATCGCACTAAGCAATAGCTCCCCTTCCCTTCATCAAAGGGAAGGGGCTGGGGGATGGGTTTTGAGACAGGTATTCATACTAACCAATTGATTAAAACAATATTCCATGCATCACCTTCACCACCTGCACAATCGGTTTGGCTTTAGCCCTACTCCGACCGAATGGCAAAAGCTGCAAAGCGAATCTGTGGACTGGGCGATAACCAAATTGCTTACCGATGCCCGTCAAAACCCGCCCGTCGCCACACCCAACGAATCTATCCCGGAAAATATTCGCATGATGAACGATGCGGAGCGCGCCGAGCTGTTCAAAGAACGACTCATGGGGGTGGCCACCATTAATGCCGAATGGCTGAGCCGGATGGCCAATCCCCAGGAATCAGCTCTTCTCGAACGCATGTGCTTGTTCTGGCACGGCCATTTTGCCTGTGACATCAAATCGGGAGGCCTTGCGGCCAGTTACCTCAATACCATTCGTAAGCACGCACTGGGTCGTTTCGGCGATCTGGCCAAGGGCATCGCCCGCGAACCGGCCATGATCCGCTACCTCAATAACCAACAAAACCGTAAGCAGAGTCCCAACGAAAATTTTGCACGGGAGCTGCTGGAGCTGTTCACCATCGGGCGTGGTAACTATACCGAGCAGGATATCAAAGAGGCAGCCAGAGCCTTCACCGGCTGGTCGAGTAACTTCGATGGCACCTTCCGCTTTCGTCGTTTTGCGCACGACTACGGCTCCAAAACGTTTATGAACCGCACCGGCAAGTGGGACGGAGACGATATCATCGATATTATTCTGGAACAAAGGGCTACGGCCGAATTCCTGGCCGCTAAAATGTACCGGTACTTCGTCAACCCCGGCGACGATCCCCAACACATTGCCCAGATCGCCAACCACCTTTACGATTCCGGATATCATATTGGAGAAACCGTTGAGTTCATCATGCGCAGCGATTGGTTCTATGCTCCCGGGCACTGGCATGCCCAGATCAAGTCACCCGTAGTGCTCATTGCCGGTCTGATGCGCAGCCTGGGTATACAAACCGAAGAACCGATGTCGCTCATCTATATGGAGCGCATGTTGGGCCAGGTGCTCTTCAAACCACCCAATGTGGCGGGTTGGCCGGGCGGACGACACTGGATCGACAACGCCACCCTGATGGCTCGCCTCAATCTGCCATCGGTTATGATCCTGGGAAGTGGTCTGGTCGGGCGGGCCAAAGACGATCCCAAAGCCAGTAGGCGGGAGGATGGCCCCAAACAACTAAGGGTGACAGTGGATCTGCGTCCACTCCTGACACTGGGGCAGGCTGATACCCCGAGGGTCGCTTTGCAGCAACTGGCTGCTTACCTGCTGCCAGGTATTGAGCCACCGCTCGACCTGATCGAACGCTACGCCCGGGCATCTTCGCCTCAGGAGAGCGTGGCCTTCGCCGCTATCCGGCTAATGTCGATGCCCGAGTACCAATTATCCTGATCTCAAACCACCATCATGAAAAGAAGAACTTTTCTCGAAAACACGGCACTGGCCTCGACCAGTTTATTCGTACCCTCTTTTTTGGCCTCGCCTTTCGGCAAAAAGACAGAGCGAAGTCGCTCCGGGCGCAACCTGGTGATCATCCAGCTCAATGGCGGCAACGACGGTCTGAACACCGTGATACCTTATCGCAACGATATCTACTACCGCGAACGTCCGCGACTGGCCATTTCGCAACAGGAGGCACTGACCATCACCGACGAGCTGGCCTTTCATCCGGCTATGGATGCCCTGCGCCCCATCTACGACCAGGGGCACCTCGCGGTGCTCCACGATGTAGGATACCCCAATCCCGATCGCTCCCACTTCCGGTCCATGGACATCTGGCACACGGCCTCCGATGCCGATGAATACCGCAGCGAGGGCTGGCTGGGCCGTTACCTCGACAACCACTGCACTGGTTGCGATACTCCCTACCACGCCCTGGAGATCGACGACAGCCTGAGCCTGGCTCTGAAGGGAGCCGAGCGGACCGGTTTTGCCATGAGCAATCCCGACCGCCTGCAGCGGGCAACCGAAAATCGATTCCTGAAAGCACTTGGTAACCACCAGGGCGACGATCACGACCACGAGGAGGTAAGCTACCTCTACAAAACCATGATCGACACCCAGCGCAGTGCCCGCTACCTGTTCGAGCAGGCCGGCAAGCACCGCAATACCGTACGCTATCCGTCCAATCGGTTTGGAGATGACCTGGCGCTGATCGCCAAACTGATCCTGGCCGACACAGATACCCGGATATACTACGCCGGCCTGACCGGTTTCGATACCCACGCCAACCAACAGGGTGCCCAGCAACGCCTGCTTAAGCAATACGCCGACGGAGTAAGTGCCTTCGTACGCGAACTGGAAGAACACGATCTGCTCGACGATACCCTGATCATGACCTTTAGTGAATTCGGGCGACGGGTAGCTCAGAATGGCAGCAACGGTACCGATCACGGTGCCGCTAACAACCTCTTCCTCATGGGTGGCAACCTGAAGCAACGGGGTTTCGTAAATGGAGGTCCTGACCTGCAAAACCTAGTGGATGGAGACCTGAAGTACCGCACCGATTTCAGGTCGGTCTACGCCACGGTGCTCGACCACTGGCTGGAAACCGATGCCGATGCGGTGTTGGGAGGGCGGTTTGATCGGTTAAAGGTCGTCTGAGCAACTACCGTTTTTTGTGTTGGCAAAACTTAAGTTTGTAATTAAGTACACTGTAATCTAAGTTATCATGCGAACCTTTCAAGGATCATTTAATGTTATCTTGAAAGGGTAAATTACTGGCATAACCCACTATTCAAAAAAGCAAGCAACTTATGAGTATTGAATTTTCTCTTCCGGAAGGCCTGAAAATAAGCTCTTTTGAGCTTAATATGCTTTTTGCAGCTAAGCTATTCGAAGAAGGCTACATAACAACCGGTCAGGGGGCCGAAATGGTTGGATTATCAAAACAGGCCTTCATTGAGTTATTAGGGAAATATCATGTCTCCGTTTTTCAAACTGATATTGAAGAACTAGAAGAAGATATCTCCAATGCCTGAGAATCTAATTATTGCTGATGCCAGCCCCATCATTTCCCTTTTTTCAGTTGGTGAATTATCCATATTGGTTATCTAAAAAGAACTTCTTATTCTGCTCCAAGAGACTTAAATTCAACAAACCATGTCCCACCCATTCCAGATCGATTTCCTCGACCACGTAGCTATTCTTGTACAGGATATGGAGCGTTCTGCGCAATGGTACGAAGAGGTCTTGGGAATGGACCGGGTACAACCCGAAGAATGGAAGCCCTTTCCCATTTTTATGCTGGCTGGCAATACAGGGGTGGCTATTTTCCCTGAAAAAGAGAGTCAGGCCGCCATGGTCGACCATTTTGCATTCAGGGTGGATGGCGAATCATTTGAGGCCGCACAGGTACACCTGGAAAAGCTAAATATTCCCTTTCGATTGGAGGACCATACCTATTTTCAATCTATTTACTTACAGGATCCGGACCAGCATAAGGTAGAACTCACCACCTTTATCAGGCCAATGGATTAATCCACCAGACTAAGAATCCGTTTCGGTTGCAGGGTGAGAGCTTCCAGCTCGGAGGTGTCGCCGTGGAAGACGTTCACATCCACGTTACCGTGGATTCCGTCCAGACGGGCGCGATCGCCATACTGCCAAAAGTCCCATTCGGATTGGTTCGCTAAATTGGGTGGAAAGATGTTGTAGCGGGCGATCCAGAGCGGATAGTCTTCGAAGTGGCCGGCCAGGTGGCGATTGTAAAACTTCTGATTAGTGTAGATAATGGGTTTGATGCCGTAGGCTATTTCCACGCGGAACAACCAAATGTATATGCCTTTCAGCAATTCTACCCGGGAGGCGCCATCCAGTACTTCCACATCGAGTACTGGTGGCAGATCACCTTCTTCCATTTCGACACGCTCAATAAAATGATCCGCCTGTTCGTGGGCGGAGTAGGTGGGTCGGAAAAAATGATAGGCTCCCCGCTTTACCCCGGCAGCCCGACTTTCGGTCCAATTATTACAAAACAAGGTATCGAAAAGCGTAATCCCTTCGGTTGCTTTTACGAAAGCAAAATCCACCCCTTCCCCGGCTACCTCCTCCCAATCAATATGTGACTGATAATGAGACACATCAATACCGTGCACCCCGTAGGCGGGCAGGGGAACGCCCATCCGTTCGCAGGCATAGGTTCCCGCAAATAACACCAGGGCAATGGTAATGATATGTTTCAAAGAGGGATTCATAGCCTTAAAATGGGGTAAATCGATCTTTTATTCAAAAAACCAGGTTGGGTTGACATCTTTTTAACAAGTCGCCATATCCCCAAAGTTAATCGTCTTTACGCAAAAATTGTGGTACAATAGTTGGTGTTTTCCGATTAGTACGGTATACCTGATAAAGACGTAAATCAGCGAAGTATAGTTGCGAACTGGCCACTTTTTTATATTGTTGGTAAGCTGTTGTACAAAACCACCGACCATGACCAACCGCCAGCTTTTTCTCCAACACATTGCTCAAACCAGTGAGGCTCCTCTCGGCATCGAAATTGCCCGGTCGGAGGGTATGTACCTTTACGACCCACAGGGTAAAGCCTATCTCGATCTAATTGCAGGAATCGGCGTAAGTGGCCTGGGGCACCGACATCCGGCCGTGGTGGCTGCCGCCAAAAAACAACTCGACACCTACCTGCATACCCTCGTATACGGAGAGTTCGTGTTGGCTCCCCAGGTAGAATTGGCGACCTTGCTGGCGCAACAATTACCCGATCCGTTAGATAGCGTCTACTTCGTCAACAGTGGTACTGAGGCCACCGAAGGTGCTATGAAACTGGCCAAACGCTACACGGGACGAGGCGAGATCATTGCCTGCTACAAGGCTTACCACGGTAGTACACAGGGAGCAGCCAGCCTCATGAGTCCTACCGATTTCACCCAGGCTTACTACCCGCTTTTACCGGGCATTAAACACATCGAATTCAATTGCCCCACCTGCCTGCATACCATTACCGACCAGACCGCCGCCGTGATCGTGGAGACCGTGCAGGGCGAATGGGGCGTTCGCCCACCCGACAACTCTTTCCTGCAGCAACTGCGGCAACGGTGTACCGAGACGGGAACGGTGC
>JASBTH010000083.1 GCA_030148525.1 Saprospiraceae bacterium
GGCCCGCGTTACGAGCACATAGACGTAATTGTCCTTGATGCCCGTTTCCCAGAGCGTTGGTTCCAAAAAACTACACACAATCTTATCGCCTTCCGAGAGGGTAGGGGACATACTGTCGCCAGTCACATCGAATGAGCGGTGTGTACCAGCCCTGTATTTGTAATCAGGCAGGGAAAAATGAGGCAGACTCTGGACAAAAGACGGATTATTAGCTTCGCTGGCGTAGCCCGTATGTGCAGGTGCAGGAACGTGGACTATCCGCTCTTCTTCTTCCATGTTGGTAACAATGGTCAACACCCGGAAGTCACTGTGCGATTGCTCCGTCATAAACATAGGCCCCTCTCCGGTAAAAACGTAGACCGGATTGATCTTATACGTTTCCACCGCTTTGCGCAACAATTCAATGGTTACATCGCGGCGTCCTCTCAATATTTCGCTTAAACTTTGTGGCAGATAATCGAGGGAGAGCGCAAATTGTCGGCTCGATCGGACTTTATTATCCGAACGCAGTTTGTCGTGGCACTTTATAAAGCGCTGGGTGACAATGCTGTTCATGTACGCTCAATTTTTCTGAAAGGCTTGTAACAAAATTAGAAAAATTGAGCAAAAGCCGGTGATAGGGTGTATTTTTTATGCAAAAAAGTGATATGCAGGTCTGAGGTCTGAGGTTTGGGGTTTGAGGTTGGTCAGAGGCTTGGCTTCAGGTCAAGAGGTAACCTGGGACCTAGCCTCAAACCTCAAACCTCAAACCTCAAACCTATAACCTATAGCCTGTTACTTTTCCAATTCGGTTGCCCGGCATCAGGGACATCAAGTTCGCGAAATTTTTGGCGGTACAAATGGGTCGCCAGTTTGGCGGCTACTTCGGCAGCTCCCTGTCCGTGTTGCTGGATAGCATCCGGGGTGAAGTATTTCTTCACGAAGTGGGTATCAAAGTCACCCGAGGTGAAGGCTTCGTGTTCACATACGAAGCGACCAAAGGAAAGGGTGTTGGCAACTCCTTCGATCTCGTATTGACCGATGGCTTCCAGCATGCGTTTGATGGCTCCGCCCCGGCTTTGACCGTAGGTGATTAGTTTGGAAAGCATGGGGTCGTAATAGATGGGGATATCCATCCCCTCTTCGTACCCGTCGTCTACGCGGATGTTTGGTCCCTGGGGTGGGCGATAACGCAATAGTTTTCCCACACTCGGCAGGAACTGGTCAAGGGGGTCCTCGGCGTAAACGCGCAATTCCAGAGCATGGCCTGTGATGGAAAGATCCTCCTGTTTGTGGCGAAGTACCTCTCCGCGGGCTACACGTATCTGCTCTTCGACCAGATCGAGACCGGTAATTAACTCGGTCACCGGGTGTTCCACCTGCAGACGGGTATTCATTTCCAGGAAGTAGAAGTTGTGATCAGCATCCAGCAGAAATTCGACCGTTCCGGCACCGATATAGTCACAGGCCCGGGCAACGTCTATGGCCGCTTCTCCCATCCGTTTGCGTAGTTCAGGAGTAAGTACGGAGGAAGGCGCCTCTTCAACCACTTTTTGGTGGCGTCGCTGTATACTGCATTCCCGTTCGAACAAATGCAGATAGTTTCCATGCTGATCGGCCAGTACCTGAATTTCGATGTGGCGGGGAGAGGTGACGTATTTTTCAATGAAAACCGAACCGTCGCCAAAGGCCGAAGTGGCTTCGCTCACTGCTCGTTTCATTTGTTCTTCGATGTCCTTTTCCTTTTCGACAATCCGCATGCCCTTACCGCCGCCACCAGCCGAAGCTTTGATCAGAATAGGATAACCGATTTCGCCCGCAATTTTTTTGGCTAGCGCTATATCCGTTATCGATTCGTCAATGCCGGGTACCATTGGAATATCGTAGGCTTTTACGGCTTCCTTGGCTGCCAACTTGGACCCCATGACCGAAATGGCATGTGGGCGGGGCCCGATAAAAGTGATGCCGGCATCTTCCACTGCCTGCGAAAATTTGGCGTTTTCACTCAGGAATCCATAGCCAGGGTGGATGCCATCGACACCCAGCGCTTTTGCGTGTTCAATGATTAGGTCACTCCGCAAATACGATTGATTGGAAGGAGGAGGACCGAGTAATACCACTTCGTCAGCGAAGCGTACGTGAGGTGAATTGCGGTCAGCCTCGGAGTATACTGCTACCGTTTTAATGCCCATGGCTCTGGCGGTTCGCATGACGCGTAAGGCAATTTCTCCACGGTTAGCTACCAGTATTTTTTGCATAGATATCTTGTTGGGTTGCCCCGAAAGCTAGTTAAAAATGATGGTACCAGAAAGCCTGGTTCTACCTTTTTCCTGTTTATGCCTTTCGGCAAAAAAAGGTATACGGTGCGTTGTTGGTCGGCGACCAAAATGAAAAATGCTCCATGCACAGTATCTATATAGAACACTGAACATGGAACATTTTTCATTTCCTCAAACCTCGACCTCTCACCCCAAACCTCAAACCCCAAACCTCAAACCTCAAACCTGAATATTTACATAGCCTCTTCTGCCGGGTCAGCCCGCAGCGTAATGGAGCGACTCACCGGATTCAGTGGGGTATCCACTGCATTACCGTCCTGGTCAACCAGGGTCAGCGTAATTAGTGTTTCACCCATTGGCAAACCTTCAATGTAATACGGTTGCCAGGTGTCGATCATATGTACATCATCGCCGATTTGGGCTTTCACCATATATTCACTACCGAGTTCGGCGTTTACCAGAAAGAAATCGAGCATCACCTTGTCGGTATTTGCTTTGCCAACGTAGGTGCCCTTGGGGCGGCTGTAAAACAGCATAGGTTCCGAAATATCTTCGGTACTGGTAATGGTGTTATCCGTTACGGTGACTTTTTTTGCCATGTGGGCGTCTCCGTTTTTAATGCTTTCGTGGTATGATCGCGACAGGAAAGCCATCAGGTAATGTTCACCATTTTCGATTTCGTAGTCAAAGCTACCCGTATACTTGGCCGCATAAGGTTGTGTATTAACGATAAGGTGAATGTGTTGACCCTTATCGGAGTTAGCACACATTTTAGTGCCAGCATCAGGTGTTTGTGTAGCCAGTTCGTAGTTGGAAAAGTTGAAATCAAAGGTGCCGTCTTCGAAGGACATTTCGTCCAGGCTCGCGTTTGGATAAGCGGTTGATGCCGTAAAAGGCGTGAGGGTGTATTGATTCATTTCCTGCTCTTCCATACCTTCTTCCGTCGTTTCGTCCGTATCTGCGGATTCTTCGGATTGGTTGTTCTGGCAGGCAGTAAAGGCCAGGAGAGCCAGGATCAAAAGCATAGGTAATGTTCTCATGTTGAATTTACGTTTTGTATTAATCATTCTGATATGGCATAGTGTTGTACATAAAAAACGCTGGACGGTCTAGTTGTTGTCTAAAAATACGTTTATATGACTGATTTCCCGATTTTAGGGGGAATCAAGTGGTACGAAAGAACAGATGTTATGGGTGTAGAACCGGTGGAATTGACGGTAGATGGTATGGATTGTGCAAACTGTGCAGCCAGCATTACCCGCTTTCTGGAGCGCAAGGGGCTGGAGGATGTATACGTCAATTTTCAAACTCGGGAAGTGCGTTACAAACCCGGGGAAAACGGCCTGGACGAAGAGGCCGTCAAGGCAGGTATTCGCAAGCTGGGCTACACGGTAGTCGAGCCCGAACAATCCGATCCCTGGTGGACGCTGGAGCGCAAGCTCCTGATCAGCGCCATCTTCACTCTTCCACTGCTGCTACATCATTTGCTGATGATGGTCGGAGTGGATGTTCCCCTTTTCGACAACTTTTGGGTGCAGATGGCTGTGTGCCTGCCTCCTTTTTTGATTGGTGTAACTCATTTTGGTGGTAGTGCCCTGCGATCCATGCGCGGCGGTGTTCCCAATATGGATGTGCTTATTTTCGTGGGTAGTACGGCCGCTTTTGGCTACAGCCAGGTGGGCACTTTTATGGATGCCAGCCAGTACATATTCTACGAAACCGCTGCAACCAACAACACCCAGGTGCTGGTGGGTAACTGGCTCGAAAAAAGAGCGGTCACCCAGACCACCAGTGCCATTCAGGACCTGACAAAATTACAAGTGGAAAAAGCCCGGCGCATCATGCCTTCGGGGACTATTGTCGAAGTGGACCGGAAGGACATCCGGGTCGGGTACCACCTACAGGTGAATGAGGGAGACAGGATACCGGCCGACGGACACATAATTAATGGTGATGCCCAGATCGATGAGTCAATGATCACCGGCGAAAGCGAGCCGGTGGTACGGGGACAGGGGGACGCGGTTATTGGTGCCTCGGTTATAGTGAGTGGTCATCTGCACATAGAAGTAGATCGCCTCGGAAAAGACTCGCTGCTCGGACAAATGATCGAGCTGGTCAAAACCGCACAGCAAGAAAAACCAGATATTCAGCGCCTGGCTGATAAGATCAGTGCTATTTTCGTTCCGGTAGTATTGTCCATTGCGCTGGTCACCTTTCTGGTGGGCTGGCTGGCAGCAGGACTGGCCGCGCAACAGGCGGCTATGAACGCCATCGCGGTGCTGGTGATATCCTGTCCCTGCGCCATGGGACTGGCGACACCCACTGCCGTAATGGTAGGTGTTGGTCGACTGGCCCGGATTGGTGTTTTGATCAAAGGCGGCCAGACGGTAGAAACCCTGGCCGACATTCAGTCAATGGTATTCGATAAAACGGGAACGCTCACTCGTGGACAACTATCCGTCGCGCGCATCGATTACCTTACTTCCGATGAAAAACGTACGGATGCGATTGTGTACCACCTCGAGAAACACTCTTCGCATCCCA
>JASBTH010000086.1 GCA_030148525.1 Saprospiraceae bacterium
CTGGGCTTTTGGTTTGCCCAGCAGGGATCGATCTACGTATTTGTCGTACTCATTTTCGTGTACGTGTATTTGATGAATCGGCTTGATCGCAAATACGATGTGGACGAAAAGTGATCGGTCCGCACTATTACTAACCTTGAAAAGAAACCCTGTATGGATGTTCAAGTATGGACGTTTATTATCGTTGGACTGACTTTCTCGATCTACATCGGTGTGGCCATTTGGGCCAGGGCCGGTTCCACATCTGATTTTTATGTTGCCGGCGGCGGAGTACATCCCGTGGTTAATGGTATGGCCACTGCTGCTGACTGGATGTCTGCAGCCTCCTTTATCTCCATGGCAGGTCTCATCTCTTTTATGGGCTACCAGGGTTCGCAATACCTGATGGGATGGACCGGAGGTTACGTTTTGCTGGCCCTGCTGCTGGCCCCCTACCTGCGAAAATTCGGCAAGTTCACTGTGCCCGATTTCATTGGTGAACGGTATTACTCACAGACCGCCCGGTTGGTTGCTGTCTTCTGTGCCCTATTTGTGTCTTTTACGTACGTGGTGGGGCAAATGAAAGGGGTGGGACTGGCCTTTTCCCGTTTTCTGGAGGTTCCCTTTGAATGGGGCATTGTTATCGGGGTGGTCATTGTATTATTTTACGCTGTGTTAGGGGGCATGAAGGGTATCACTTATACCCAGGTAGCCCAGTACTGTGTTCTTATCTTTGCCTTCATGGTTCCGGCTATCTTTATTTCCTTATTGATGGTTGGTAACCCCATTCCACAATTGGGCCTGGGGGGGACCCTGAGTGACGGAACGCCCCTGTTGGTAAAGCTCAATGAATTATCGACCGACCTGGGTTTTCAGGAATACACTACAGCCCATAAGGGGCGGGTAGATCTGTTTTTTGTTACTGCCGCTTTGATGTTGGGGACTGCCGGGCTGCCTCACGTAATTGTTCGGTTTTTCACGGTGCCTAAGGTGTCGGGTGCCCGGGTTTCGGCCGGCTGGGCCCTGATATTCATTGCCCTGTTGTACACCACAGCCCCGGCGATTGCGGCCTTTGCGCGCACCAATATGATCAATACGGTCAGGAACGCTGAGTATACAAATCTACCTTCCTGGTTTAAAAGCTGGGAAACCACGGGACTACTGTCTTATGAAGACAAGAACGGTGATGGCCGAATTCAGTATTACAACGACACCAACGAGGAATTCGTTGAAACGGTAGCTGGTCCCAACGGCTGGGCAGGAAACGAGCTCACTATCGACCGGGACATCATGGTATTGGCTAACCCCGAGATCGCTAATTTACCCGCTTGGGTGATTGCTTTAGTTGTTGCGGGGGGGCTTGCTGCTGCCTTGTCGACAGCTGCCGGTCTACTACTGGTTATTTCGTCTTCGATATCGCACGACCTGCTGAAGAATTGGCTGCGACCTAATATATCGGAGAAAAATGAATTACGGGCTGCTCGCATATCCATTACTATAGCGGTGGTAGTTGCCGGTTACTTTGGTATTAACCCGCCCGGGTTTGTGGCCCAGGTAGTAGCTTTTGCCTTTGGATTAGCAGCGGCCAGTTTCTTTCCGGCTATTGTGATGGGTATCTTTTCCAAGCGCATGAATATGCAGGGAGCCGTTGCTGGTATGGCCACGGGGCTGATCTTCACGGCAGCCTATATTTTTTATTTTAAGTACGGTGGTGGAACCCCCGAACAATATCTCTTTGGCATTTCGCCCGAGGGCATTGGTACGCTGGGGATGATCCTTAACTTTATCGTATCCATTACGGTCAGCCGATTCACACCGGCACCTCCCCAAGCGGTTCAGGAAATGGTGGAGAGCATCCGTATTCCAAGAGGCGCGGCTTCAGCTTCCCATCATTGATTTGGAATGACACGGGTGAACCTTTGGATAATCTCCGCTATCTATATATTTATAGAACATAGCGATACAAAAAAAATCAACACATATGACGCTTCAGATCAAATCGTTCGAAGAATATCAAAAAGCCTACCAAAATAGTGTCGCCGACCCGGAAGCCTTCTGGGCCGAGCAGGCCGAGACCTTCACTTGGAAAAAAAAGTGGGATAAAGTACTCGACTGGGACTTTAAAGGACCCGACGTAAAGTGGTTTGTCAATGGGAAAATGAATATTACCGAAAACTGCCTCGACCGCCATCTGGCCGAGCGCGGTGATCAGGTAGCCCTGCTATGGGAGCCGAATGATCCTAGTGACGAGGTGCGCTCCTTCACCTATAAAGAATTATACGCTGAAGTATGTAAGGCGGCCAATGCCCTGAAAGCCAACGGTATCGAAAAGGGAGATCGGGTGTGTTTTTATATGCCCATGGTTCCCGAATTAGCTATTGCCGTACTGGCCTGTGCCCGCATCGGTGCTATTCACTCCGTGGTATTCGCCGGGTTTAGTGCTCACGCCCTCGCCGATCGCATCAAGGATGCTACCTGTAAGATGGTGATCTGCTCCGACTTCAACAACCGGGGTACCAAGCATATTCCGGTTAAAAAGGTGGTGGACGATGCCCTGGCTATGGATTGCGATTCCATTGAAACGGTGCTGGTTTATAAAAATGGCGATGAGCAGGTCCCCATGCAGGAAGGCCGCGATAAATGGTGGCACGACGAGGTAAATGGACAATCTCCAGAATGCGAAGCCACCGAGATGGACAGTGAGGACATGCTATTTATTCTGTACACCTCAGGGTCTACCGGTAAACCCAAGGGCGTGGTCCATACCTGTGGTGGATACATGGTTTACACCTGTTATTCGTTCCGAAATGTGTTTCAATACCAGGATGGTGACGTGTACTGGTGTACGGCCGATATTGGCTGGATTACCGGTCACTCCTATATCGTTTACGGTCCCCTGCTAGCCGGTGCCACTACCATGATGTTCGAAGGCGTACCAACTTATCCGGATGCCGGACGATTCTGGGAAGTGTGCGACAAACATAAAGTGAATCAGTTTTATACGGCTCCAACGGCTATACGGGCCCTGATTGCGCAGGGCGATGAGTGGGTCGATAAATACGACCTGAGTTCTCTGACTGTTTTAGGCAGTGTGGGCGAACCCATTAACGAGGAGGCCTGGCAATGGTATTACAAAAAGGTAGGACGTGAACGCTGTCCCATCGTAGATACCTGGTGGCAAACTGAAACGGGTGCCATTATGATCTCCGGGCTGGGCGATCACTCCCCTATGAAACCCGCCCACGCGGGCTATCCCCTGCCGGGTATTCAGCCCTGCCTGATGAATGCCGAAGGCGAAGAATTGGAAGGCAATGATATCGAAGGATTATTGTGTATCAAATACCCATGGCCGTCTATTCTGCGTACCACCTATGGCGACCACGAGCGTTGCCGACAAACCTATTTTTCAGCCTTTGCCGATATGTACTTCACGGGGGATGGTGCCCGGCGTGATAAGGACGGCATGTACCGCATCATTGGACGTGTCGACGACGTCATCAATGTGTCGGGACACCGCATGGGTACTGCCGAGGTGGAAAACGCCATCAACGAACACTCCATGGTAGTGGAATCTGCGGTAGTAGGATATCCACACGACATCAAGGGGCAGGGCATTTATGCGTACATTATCACTAACGGTCCGGTCGACGACGAAGATGAGTTCCGCAAAGAAGTGCTGAAGGTGGTGACCGAAGAAATTGGCCCGATCGCTAAACCGGATCGCATTCAGGTGGTTTCCGGCCTCCCGAAAACCCGCTCCGGAAAGATCATGCGTCGCATCCTGCGCAAAGTGGCATCGGGCGACATGGCCAATCTGGGTGACACTTCTACCCTATTGAATCCCGAAGTGGTCGAGGAGATCAAGACGGGCGCCGAGGAGTTACGGTAATGGCGCCTTTAAACGGCTTTCATTTTCGTAGAATACTGATTGAGTTTTAATTAACGGAAGGGAATGGGGGAATTGGGGAGTTGGAGAATGGGTTTTGACCCTTCTTTGACCACCGAAGTTGTGGTAATCCTAAAACCCCAACGCCCTGTGAAACAGCTTTAGCCCTTAATCCTTAAGATTTCACGGGACTAGCTGTTGCTTCGCAAGGTTTCACGGGGCAAGACCTTCCCTGACCGCCGTAGTCCGTAAGGACGAAGGAGGTAAACCTCAAACCTCAAAATGGCATACCAACACGAATACGATCGCAGTCTTACTTCTCCGGATAAGTTCTGGATGGAGCAGGCCCAAAAGCTGGATTGGTTTGAGCAACCGGGGTCCGGCCTGTATAAGGATGAGCACAAACTGTACCGTTGGTTTCCCGATGGCCGGATGAACACCTGTCATCTGGCGCTGGACTACCACGTGGATCAAGGGCGCGGCGACCAGGTGGCGCTGATCTACGACTCTCCGGCTACCGGAAGTAAGGCTTCCTATACGTACCGGGAATTACGTAATGAGGTAAGCCGCTTTGCGGGGGTTCTGAAAGATATTGGTGTGTCGGCCGGTGATACGGTGATCATTTATATGCCCATGATACCGCAGACCGTCATTGCCATGCTGGCTTGCGCCCGCATTGGGGCTATCCACTCGGTAGTGTTTGGCGGGTTTGCGGCCCATGAGCTGGCTATTCGCATTGATGATGCTAAGCCGAGAGTCATGTTGACTGCCAGTGCCGGGAAAGAACTCAATCGGATCATCCCCTACATTCCCATTGTTCGCAAGGCTCGGGAGGAGGCTCAGCACGAAGTAGAGGCCTGTATAGTC
>JASBTH010000092.1 GCA_030148525.1 Saprospiraceae bacterium
AAAAGGAGCTTCGTGTAAAGAATCATTCCGATCCCTATCCGCAACAGATAATATCCGCCTTTAAGTCTTCGCCAACGCGTACAGCTGATCAACAGATCTCCCGCAGTGTATGCACTCACTACCAGCAGCATTACCGCACCCACCGTCAGTAAATTGGACCATAAGAATTGAACGAGTTGGTGGGATGGCAGCGGTTCGCCCTGGTTGATGCGCATGAATGCCTGCACACTTAACCCCAGCATAATCATCGATAAGAGCAGAATGGATAAACCGTGTACATACCTGGCTACCTGGTCTTTAAAGCGGTAACCCAGGAATCCCAAAGCCGCTGATAATACCACTACAATGGCGGCAAGCCGGCCGTACTGAAATTGCTGAATGGCTAATCGTTGTAGTTGGTGATACTGCCAGTAGTCAACCAGGCAAACCAACATCCAGATGCTGATACAGATAAGAATTATCCACTTAGGGAGGGTTTTCATGTGCTTCAGGGTTACTCAAAAAGGATGCTAGGCCGGGTAAAAATACCAATTACCACGGGGGAACAAAAGAAAAACCCTAAGGAGGTGTCATCTCTACCTGAATTCGTACTTTAGGGTTACTTGAATTAGCAACGGGTTTCAGTGTCTGAAACCATCCAATCTTCGATTGACAAATCCTGCGAACACATGCAACTCCAAGTTTACCAATGGCTGGTTCCACTTATTGCCATTATCTTCATTATCCGGACCTTCCGCCAGTATGGCAGCCACCGGCGAACCATCCGCGGAACCACACTATGGCTTCTGTTCTGGGTTGGAATCGGGCTTTTGGCCCTTATTCCCGATTGGATTTCCGGACAATTAGCCTCCTCCCTGGGTTTTGCGAGCAATGTCAATGCCATTATCTTTCTGGCCTTGGGCGGAATCTATATCTTCGTTTTTTATTTATCGGCCTCCATTCGGCGTACCGAGAATATGGTGACCGAATTAGTGCGTGAATTAGCCAAGGAACGGCGGCGATTGGAATAAAAATAAATGGGAAAACCCCAACTACAGGTATTATTCGTTTTGGAGTATTACTACCCGCATGTCGGCGGCGTGGAGACTCTTTTTCATTCCCTCGTCGAAGGATTACAGGAGAGCGGTGTACAGTGTACTATTCTTACCCAACGGTTCCAGCCCGATCTTCCCGCACGCGAACGCACTGTCAGCGGTGCTTTCGTTCGGAGAATCCGCGTTCCCAATCGATACATCTTCACCTTTATTGCATTTTTCCACGCACTGCGACTGGCCCGCAAAGCTGATGTCTTACATACGACCTCCTATAATGCAGCTCTCCCGGCTTTTTTTGCGGGAGCTTTATTCCGCCGCCCGGTGATCATCACCTTTCACGAGGCGTGGGGGAAGTTATGGTTCCGGCTCCCCTTTCAGCACCGACTCAGCGCCCGGGGGCACTACCTGTTTGAACAGTTGCTGCTGAAATTACCCTTCCGCTACTTCATAGGCGTATCCAGGGCTACCTCCCGCAGGTTGGCCGAGGAAGGCGTTCCCGATGAACGCATCCGCACCATTTACAATGGACTGGACTATTCGGGCTACCCCTCCCCTGCCGGAAGCCAGCCATCGGTTCCACCCCCGAACTTCACCTATACCTACTTTGGCCGCATTGGCCTGTCCAAGGGATTGGACCAGCTATTACCAGCTGCCAAAAAACTGGCAATGGCTTATCCGGAATCAACCCTCCAGCTCATTGTTCCCGACCAACCGGCTGCCATGCGCCAATGGTTGCAAGAAACCGTTGAACGACTTGAGCTTACCAGCCAGGTCCGCATTCGCTCCAGCCTCTCCAAGGTCGAACTGGAGGAGGCAATACGGGCATCCGACTGGGTGGTCATTCCCTCCTATAGCGAAGGCTTTTGCTTCGCCGCCGCAGAAGTGGTAGCCCTGGGCGTCCCCATCGTTCATTCCGGTCAGGGCGCCTTGCCGGAAGTGGTCAGTGGTTACTACGTGGAAGCAGGGGGACCTGACCATCAATCACTCTTTGAGGGCTTGGAAAAAGCGGCTGTCGGATCGTGGACACACCGCCCCTTCCGGCCGTTCCCACTGTCCGATAGTGTAGCTGCTTATCAGGCATTGTACCAAACGCTATTCTCCCAACAGGTCATGCACACCGGTCCCGAAAAAGATACGAATCTATGAAGATCGCTATCATAGCCGACGCCCTGGATAATCAATATGCGGGAATCCATGTCTTCACCAGGGCACTGATCCTGGCGCTGCACAGAGTGGGTAGCGAGCACGAATTGATCGTAGTACGCACGGGGAAAGGCGGACCGGAGCTGGACATTTCCGATCTGCGTATTCCTGCTTTTGGGGGGCGCCTGGGCCAAATATACCGCCTGGGGTGGCAGGTTCCACGGCTTTTGCGGCGGCTTGGAGCCGATGTGGTCATCGAACCAAGGCACGTGGGTCCGTTTAATCTTCCCCGCCGTACGCTCCGGGTAACTGTAGTGCACGACCTTGGCTGGTTAACAGCACCCCATTTCCACCCAACCTTCCCGGCATTACTCCAGCGGCTCCTGGTGCCCTTGGTTTTACGGCGAACCGACCTGGTAGTCACCAATTCCCACTGGACAGCACAGGATGTACAAGAACATTTCCCATCCTGTAAGCAGAAAACCATTGCTGCCCCACTCGGCCTGACACCGGGATTCGCTCCCCGGCAAGACCCGGACGTACTCCATAAGTACGGTATCAGGGAACCGTATTTACTATTTGTGAGTACCCTGGAACCCAGGAAAAACATAAAGGGACTGCTGGAGGCTTATACCCAAGCCCGAAAACTACTTCAGCAGCCGATATCTCTGGTGTTAGCAGGAAAAATGGGCTGGAAAACGGGCTCTATTAAACGCGCTTTAAGACAACACCCATACCGGCAGGACATTATTCACGTGGGCTATGTCGAAGCCCGTGATCTACCGGTCCTCTACACCATGGCCAAAGCACTGGTCTACCCTTCCTGGTACGAAGGATTTGGGTTGCCCGTATTAGAGTCTTTTGGATGTGGAACGCCGGTCATCACGTCTAACGTCACCAGTCTGCCGGAAGTAGCGGGAGACGCAGCCTTATTGGTTGATCCGGCTGATGCCGGTGCCATTGCCCGATCCATTGTACGCGTAATTGAGGATGCTGGCTTACGCCAAAAATTGATTGACAGGGGGCGGGAGCGCGCTGCCGGATATACGTGGGATCGTACGGCCCGTATTATTCTGGAAGGCATTCAGCAGAGGGTTCTCTGACAGTTTCCGCACCTTTCGGCAAAAGCTTTCGCGAAAAAATTTTCGGAGAAGAGAACAGAGGAAACCTAAAGCATAGCATCGAAGTTGGATTTCGCCTGGGGCCTCCGTGGGAACAACACCCAAAACAAGGTACTGGCTACGTAGAGCCAGAGCGGAACCAGGGCAATTTCATACAAATGAGGTACCCATTGATTAAGGAAAACCGAACTCCCCATCCATACCCCCAGGGCCAGTACCATCCAACCCAACAGGCGAACCAGGTACCCCCATTTTCTGCTGATCAATAAAGCTCGTTGGTGACGGGTAAGCACCAGCCGAACCCCAATGCCAATACTCAGCAATAGAACAAAAAAACCACCCAGGTAAACCACTTGATCTAATTCTAGATAGCTGCGAACCCGCCGTGGAATTCTCCGTTGATCCAGGCGGCTCCATGCGCGAACTAAACGATGAACTACCGCCCGGCCATTTTGACTATTAGTACAAATGAACAGACCATCTCCTTTTTTAGGATCAAAATAGGCTTCGTGATAGAATCCGGGTAGCCCCGCATCCGGCAGTACCAACAAGGAGTCTCTTCCGCCTTGCGGATCGATAAAAAAACCGGCACTATAAGCCTTCCCATTCCATTGCCAAAGGGATTCGACTGGTTTCGGAGCCAGGGCAGCTCCGGGATCGAGCAGGTGCCTCAGACTATCGGGTGGCCACTGTGCGGCCTGCCATTGTATCAAGAATCTGGCCAGCCCATCCGGCCGCCATAACAGGCGACAATCGGCGATGCTATCGGGTAGGGACAACGGCAAGCTTCGTTGTAAGCGAGTATGCGGCTTGGCTATGGAATCAGCGGCCCTGGCAGATACGGTGTCGGGCCAGGTGATATTGTTTTTTGCCGAAAGGCGATCGATTAGCAAATCCAAAAAGCGCATGCCCGTCTCCGATTCCAGGGCCTGGATCAATAAAGCATACCCAACAGCATGGGAAAACACCTCCCGGTCCGGCCTGGTCTGCATCTGAACAATCCCGGAGAGGTTTTGGCAGGCCAGCTTATACACTGTTGCTTGTCTGGCCGGAAGGACTTTCAGTCCATCGGTTTCCTGCAATAGGGTGCGCACGGTCACGTCGCCGGGATTATAGGGTCCCGTCAGGAGGTCTTTGTCTTCCAGATACGTATGTATGGGCAGATCCAGGTTGATATTACCTCGCTCGACTTCCCCCAGAATGAGTTGACTGATCAAGGGTTTAACCCAATGATCGACGGGAAATACGTGATTAGTCTGCAGGGGAATTTGTCGGTCGCGATCAGCCCACCCGAAGGTATACTGCCGGGCGATTGTTCCTTCTTTCACCAGAACTACGTGCACTCCCGGTACATTGTACCGGTCCATCCACTGGGGAAGTTTCTCCCGTAAAATCAATTGCGTGAAAGAACTGTCGTCAGGGGTTTCCTGGGCAACAGCCGGAGAACACCAGACCAGACATACTAAAAAAACGAACCTAAGGCTGCGATGTGGCATGCCCGAAAAATACAAAAAGCGCGGTCGGAAAGGTTAATAATCTAACTCTTCCCGGGATCGCACCGGATACAATATCCAGAGAATAGTAGCCAGCATGGTCAGCAATACGGACAGAACCACAAAGGGATACAGTTCTCCATCCCACTGTACCAGCCAGGGGTAGGCTACGTTGATAAAAAAGCCTAAAAAGGTGAACCACAAAATGAGTTGAATACCTTGCAGCCGGTGGTCGTACAAACCAAAAACTCGCTCGTTGCGGCCACTGTAAAGTCGATAAAAAATAGCTCCTGAGGTAGCAAATATCAATACACTCAGCACTTGTAAAATGTCGTTAAGCATGGATTATCAATTGCACTAGGAGAATATGTCCATGTGGGGTTAAAAATCAAACAACCCACATAAGTTATTTGAGGATTTGATTCTTTGCGTCGGTTGATCGTAAAAAAAAGTCAAATGTGTATCTTTTCCGCAAACAATAAAACTATGAAGCAACAGCTATGCACATTTATTCTTCTACTGGGCATTTCCATCGTTTATTGCCAGTCCCCATCCACCTATTTCCCGCCCCGTTCGGGGGAGTGGGCTACTGTCGAGCCGGAAGTTGCGGGATTTGATGCCGCTCTTTTGCAACAGGCCGTTGACTTCGCCACTGAAAATGAATACAGTGGTTCCAGGGATTTGCGACAAGCGATCCTGCGGGGCTTCCAGCGGGAGCCTTTCCACCAAATTCTGGGCCCCACCAAAAAGCGGGGAGGTCCGGCCGGAATGATCCTCAAAGGCGGTAAGATCGTGGTACAATGGGGGGACACCAAGCGGGTCGATATGACCTTCAGTGTTACTAAGAGTTACTTATCGACGGTGGCCGGTTTGGCACTGGCCGGGGGCCTGATTCAGGACCTGGAAGAGCCCGTCGGTAAATACGTTTGGGATGGCTCCTTCGACGGTGCGCACAACAGTAAAATAACCTGGGACCATTTACTCACTCAATCTTCCGACTGGACCGGCCAGCTCTGGGGTGGCTACGACTGGGCTGATCGTCCACCGCGGGAAGGCGATATCGACGACTGGAAGCTGCGCGAACTGAATGAACCCGGAACGGTCTTTGAATACAACGATGTACGGGTAAACCTGCTGGCCTACAGCCTGCTGCAGGTTTGGCGAAAGCCACTACCTATGATCTTAAAGGAACACATCATGGATCCCATCGGTGCTTCCACCACCTGGCGCTGGTATGGTTACGAAAACTCCTTCGTCAATGTGGATGGCATTCAGATGCAATCGGTTAGTGGTGGCGGACATTCCGGTGGTGGCTTGTTCATCAATACCGAAGATCACGCCCGGTTTGGGTTACTGTTCGAGAACCGCGGCAAGTGGGACGGCCAGGAGCTGTTCCCGGCAGAATGGATCGATGCGGCCACTACCCCATCGGCTGCATTTCCCGGCTACGGCTACATGTGGTGGCTCAACCGCCAGGACGGACGCTATTGGGAAGGCGTACCGGAGGGAATTTACTACGCAGCCGGCTTCGGCGGCAACTACATCGTAGTTGACGAAGCCAACGACCTGGTCATCGTCACCCGCTGGCTTGAACCCTCACAAATGGGGACGTTTGCGAAGATGGTGTATGATTCGTTACGGTAGAAGGCTAACGGCCCACGGTTTACGGATGGATATCATCTGCGCCTTGAAAAGCTGTTTTAATGGCATACTAATGAATTCGCCCTGGTATCTTGGTAGTCATCCAACTTGATTTCTTGTGCCGAAGACTGTGAATCGTAAGCCGTCATATCACGCTCCATATGCCCTTTGTTCCCCCTGACGAAGGGGGTACCCGAACGCCTCGAACATGAATCCCCATTCTTCTTCGATGGCCCGGACATCTTCGGTATGGTACTCGTAGTTGGACTTTTGGTAGCTCTGCCGGCGTTTTTTGGCGAAAGCCTCTATTTCGGAGCGCGCCTCAGCCCAGCCGTCGAGCTCCAGCGCTTCATAAATAGTCCGTGCCGTATTCATCGGATCGGCGGATAATTCCCGGTGCGACACCTCCACCAGATTACCCGAGGGAATGAGGCGTCGTTGCTCAAGGTAGGCCTGATGCATGCGGCGGTAGGTATAGAGAATGGCTCGCTTCAATTCCCCCTTAGGCATATGCTGGAGCGAAAGGTTGTTCAGCAGGTTTTCCCACAGCTTGATATTGGAATAAAAAACATCGTAGGGATTACGGTGCAGGAACACAAAGCGAGCATCGGGATACAGAGCCAGGATGCGATTGATCCGGGCAGTGTCACCCGGATTTTTGACCATCAGTCGGGACCGGGGGTGCTTCAGTTGCACTTTCCGGTTGAGGCGGTGTACATCGCGTTCCCACTGGCGAATTTCCCGCCGGGTCAGGCCATCCTGAAACAGGAACCGGTCAAAATAATACTGCCAGGAGCGGGGAAAAACGTGCCCCCAGTGGAAGGAAACGGGCGAGCCTTCGTTCATCAGGCTCACCTCGATCTCGGAGGGTGTGTCCAGTCCCATATCCAGCGAAATGCCATTGCGCCAGGCGCTAATTCCAGAAAACCCATTGAGGAACCCCTTGGCGATGGGCTTAACCGTTTCCTCTGTCAACAAAAAGGATTTGGGAAAGAAGGTCTGGAATTTACTATGGAAGACAATATTGGGGTCGCGCCCCAGTAGGAATTGGAGAAAGGAGGTTCCACTGCGCCAGTGCCCTAATAAATACAGGGGCGGTTCGTTCAGGCGCATTTTGCGCACTCGTTGCCGGTACCGCCAGTCTTCTAACCTGCTCATGAGTCCGGCCGGCATCATTTTCAGGTATATGGAATACAGTCTTTTTCGGTGATCGATACCCTGATCCGCATGGTCTTGCACGAGTTGGTGGAAGCGGGCGAGCGGGGTAGTACCTGGGTCGTTCTTCATCTTGTTCAGGTTGCCTCGTTTGAAGAACGGAGAGGGACAGGATAGGTTGACTCACAGGGTGGGGTTTTGTCAGGAATCAGGCAGTTTGGGTGAAACCCCTTCCAAAATACTGTTCGCCATGGCTGGGCTGGGCCAGCCGGGGCGAACAGTATTTTGGAAGAAGGTATTCCGCCTCCCCCGTCACTTAGATGTGGAAAAAAATGCCGACGCTTGGGTATTGAACTACATGCCATTGCGCGCCTATATTAATGGGAAACATCTAACCCATTATGTGCAAGAGCGTTCTACCATTCGGTTATGTTTTGGTCCTATCACTTTTCTTTGTTTTTACGGGAAATGTCCGCGGTCAAACTGATCTCCCACTAAACATCAACCAGCTCCTTGATGAAGGTCGGATAACCGCCGATCATACCAATTTTGACATTGGCAATCTGGAGCGCATATTTGACGATGACGGAAGCTCCCTGGCCAGAACACCAAGCATTAACCCCCTGGTCATCACACTTACTTTTGATAATCCAATTACCATTACAGCAAGCTCCATTATAAAATCTTATGGCAATGGTGACTGGATTTTAGAAACAGCAGATTCTCAATCCGATCTGGATGGGGAGACGGGGACTTACCAGCAACTCTTTGATCGAACTATTACTACTCCCGTACCGGATGTTTATCTCGGCCTGACGGACTCCATCTCTTTTGCCCCAATTACGACCACCATAATCAGATTGACGGTCGTGAAAACGACAGGAGACGATTACGTACATCTAAATAACTGGACATTAACTGCGCAATTGGAAGTCAATGATTTGGCCATACAAAAGAAAAACATATTGCCCTCCGGGAATGAATTCGAAACCATTGCGAATCTGAATGTGTTAGAGGCCTCCTGGACTGAATTATTTGTGGAAATTCAGGCGACTTCAGGTAATTACAGAATACCTGCAAATGCCCTGGACTGGACAATAACCGACCCTCCAATCGGCACCATTCGCACCATTCATAATGCCACGATCTTACAAGCATTATCAGTTGGAAATACAACGGTAACGGGCCAGTTCATGAATGAGTCGGCGTCTTTTGATTTGACGGTGAGTGCCCCCGTTCTTCCGGTAACTTATGAACAAGTTCCTGGCGATTTAAGTGAAGCAGATCCTTGCGCCATACAGGATATGCCCGTAGTCATCATCCGGTACATGCCTACCCAGGACGGGCAAAACCTGGATAACGATCTCACCGGATGGAATATGACTTTATCCGATCTCAGAGATCGTATTCATACCCTCGATGAACGAGTGGCTTTTATGCTGACCGAAGGCAGTAAATTCCGTGGATATCAAAACCCGGACGCTGTACCCTTTTTAGGCTACCGAATTGTAGACATCATTAACGTATACGAACCTTTGCCGAAAGGCAAACCTACCGGAAATCAGTTAAATACTCATTTTCCCGATTATTATCAGATTGTAGACCGCTTCAATGGAGAATACTACGTAAACGAATTAGGTGTCAAAGAATTTTGGCTATGGGGTTGGCATAATGATGACATAGCCCCGGCGGAATCAAACATGTCTAGTCCCACCACTGGCGATGTATCGAACAGCTTTCGCTTCCAGGACGACCTACCTGTTTACGATCATACCTATATCTTGTATAACTACAATTTCACGCGTAGTCAGGCGGAGGCTGTACACAACCACGGTCACCAACTCGAAGCTATGTTTAGTCATGTGAATTGGCTCCAGGATCAAAACACGGATCTATTCTGGAAGAAGTTTGTTGGTCAGAACAGTAATGGAGCGTTTATTACTGGTCGGGCTGGTTGGACGCATATGCCACCGAATACGACCCAGCACTACGACTATCTTAACAGCACACTGAAGGCAAGTGATATCAAAGACTGGCGCCCGGATAATTTAGGCGCTACCTCCATGGTAAATGTAGATACCTGGGGTAATCAACCCTATGATTATCCGGGTTCATCCGACTTTGGTCAACGTCGAGAGTCAAACTGGTATGTTTACTGGATGCAGAGTATGCCTGGTTACGGCAATGAAATACCACACGACCAGGGTTATATGACCAACTGGTGGCATTTTGTGGCCAATTGGGATGAGGCCATTGAGCAAGGACTTGGCCTGTACGGCGAACAGGCTAGTTCCGGAAATCCCGACCTTTGCTGTTACGACCAGCTACTATTAGAAGGGCCGGCCATTCCCAGTGGCAGGTATCAGGTTGATGGTATACTGGAAGCAAAAACTTTCACGGAAAATAATGCACAGATCATTCTTACAGCAAAAGAAGAAATTCGCCTAACCCCGGGGTTCCACGCCACTACCGGGTCAAATCTGATCGCTGCAATTGAACCATGCGTAGGTAAGGATGTTCCCGGCAATCCATTGCGGTCCTTGGATCACAGGCCTCCACCACCCTACCGGCCTTTCACCAATTGCCATCCCATACACCCGTCTTTGGAAAGAGGCAATACTGATCAACGAGTAAAGAATGGCATTTTCACGTTCCCCAATCCGACCGAAGGTGAAATAACCGTTCGGTATACACCAGATCACAATGGATATATTTCCTATGAGGTGGTTAATACCATGGGGCAAATTGTTTTTCAAAAGCAATTCCCGGTTCGTGAAAAGATAGACATTCAATTTCGAGTCAACTTAAAAGGCCTGAATCCAGGCCTTTACCTGACTAGCCTTTCGGCAAAAGATGAGGTGTATTCCCAAAAAGTATTGCTCAAATAACACCTCACCCCTAAAGCGTATTTTTCTACATCTACCCTCCAGCGACTGGATTTTACCAGTCGCTTTTTTTATTTTTTATTTCAATTACCTAACCCCTAAATACCCCATAGCGTGAACACCAAAAACCTCACCGACCGCGAACTGTTGGAAGCCCAGCAAATGCAAACTTATTTCCTCGATGCCCGCTCGTCCGATTTTGCGGAGAACCTGGCGGAGATGAATGAGCTACTGCCCCTCCCCATTCACATGAACAACCTGGACGAAGCCGGAATCAGCTATATGAATCCGCAGTTGGAGGAATACGTAAACATGTCGAGCGACGAGGCGGTAGCCATGGGATTTGAGCGATTTTTTGAAGCCCATGTATTGCGAGATAGCTGGGAACCCATGATGCCCTTTCTTTTCCAGTTTATTCAAAATAACGACGATGGGGCCGTCATGACTTTTTTCCAAAAGGTAAGACGGTCACCAAAACACGATTATGAATGGTTTTTTGCGACCACCAAGCTGATCAAGTCGAAAAATGCCATGATTACCATCGACACTCCGATTCGTCAGCTGGATAAGCTGGGGCGTAAAATGCACCGCATCCTCGATGAGAACCAATATGTCAAGA
>JASBTH010000095.1 GCA_030148525.1 Saprospiraceae bacterium
AATGTTAGTGTCGCTTCGAATTCAGCATTTTTAGGAAAACTTTTTACACGTGGTAGATAAATGGCTGACCTTGATTTATCCAAAGCGTAGTTTTCGGTTCGGCGTCGGGAGGAGTAGCACCGATAAACATATTTGGTTGCATATTTTCGATGCCCGGGTCTTCATCCACATCAATGGAATCGATGCGGTGGCTGGGGCCCCGAATACCTCCAAATTCATCCGTCGTGAATTTGGGCTCCGGTAAATCACCGTAATCCAGCTGGTAGTAGGTGATCCGGATTTCGTGTTCCTCGGCCGGAGCAAAAACCATACCGTGGAACTGGTATACCGCTGTTCCAAAATCACCAAAGGACAGGTTTAGCCCTACCTGGAATTCAGCGTCTTCTTCGAGGCTTTTCTGGATGTCCTCTACGGCTTTGCCCCCTAAGTCGGTCCAGCTACCCGTTTCGTTCTGAGCGATTACGAAATCATTGTATTTTTCATGGCCCATATCATCGAAGGTGTCTTCGTCGTAGCCATAGAGATAAGGGCCATAATTTTCGGTCTCCATTCTGGTGACATCGAATTGGATGTCTCCGGACGCACTTAACAGAGGTACATCACAGACGCTTTTCCCGTAGGTGGAGACAGCCACGGGCCGGTACTCCACTTGTTCGATCACTGCGTATTCCGGTAGCACCTCTTCCAGGTAAAACTTAACCCAACCCCGCATTTCGACATCGGTCTGGGCAGCGGGTGGTGCCGGTTGTTCCGGGTCGCGAACGATACCTACCGCAATACCATCGACGGGGGTTGATCCCGAGTACGAATCAATGGCAGTGCTGCTACCGGTACAGGCCGCCGGATTGGAGGATTGCTGGAAATAACCGCTTAAATCACCGCCACGGATGATGATGGTATTACGGAAAGCGGAAGGTTGATCTCCGGGAGAATTGTTATCACTGGGGTTGAATAATACTACCGAATTTACCGTGTTTGACGGGCATTCACCGATAGCGCGAATGCCGTTATAGACACCGGCAACAAGACCATTGATGGTTATTTCCCCATCATTATTGGTCGCTTCATTGGCATTTTGAGTGGTTCCATTCCCGTACCGATACTCTACATCGTAATTCGTCAAAGGCGTCAGGCCCTCAATGGTAAAAGAGCCATCATTTCCCCCATCGGAAGTTGGACTGGAGCTCGAAACCGAAATACTTTCTCCGGAGCCGACGGTAAAGGGGATTTCCACGGTATCACTTACGCAGTAGGTATCGTTGTCGCGAACCCGCACGTAGTAACTGCCGGAAGTGGCCGGTGCGGAAGATGGAGTGTACGTAGCGCCGGTAGATGAAGATGGATCAGCAGTAGAACTACCGTTTTCATCTTCGTACCATTGATACACCTCACTGGGATCCAGCGAGGAGCTCATTTCAATAATGAGGTTATCCCCCGGACAGATGGGGTTGGCGGTTCCGGCCGGCAGGGTTGGACTCGGTGGAGGGTCCAGGGTAAAGTTCACTTCATTGCTTTCGCAAAAAGGGGTCTCCAGGCTGGAGACCGATACCGTGTAATCACCGGCCCCCAGCGTATACAGCAAGATTCGGCCCAGGGTATCGGTCGACACCTCATCACCATCCGTGGGTGTACCACTGGTATTTCCGGAACGATTAAGGGTATACATGGTGCCGGGTAACAGCCCCGTAATATATACCTGCCCGTTACTAAGATCACACCGGTCCAATTCCTGCTCGATTTCGTAATCAATGGGGGGCGGTATGTATCCCGCGGACACGATACGGGTGGTTCGGGTACAACCATCCCCACTCGTAACTACCAGGCGATAGCGATCATTGGCGCTACTCATATCCTGCAGCACGGATAATTCATCGGAGGTTTCACCGGGCATATTAGCTACTGTCAGGTCTGAGAGCGCAATACCTCCCGGTGTACCTACTAAAATATCAAATACGCCACCGGATTCGGAAATGGCCATACCACTGACCACATTCAGCGGTAAGCCAAAAGATTTGTTAAAGGTGGAAAAGCCGGAAGCATCGATCCCCGCTACACCAAATCCCTGAATGGTGGTGGCAAAAAGCAGGTCTCCAACCAGATACAATCTGCTGACAGCGGGATCGGGCAATCCGGGAGTAATATCTGTCCAGGATGCTCCCCGGTCGGAAGAGCGACTAACGCCTAAATTTGTTCCTGCGAAAATCAGACCACCAGTCGTAGCCGCGACGGCATTCACCGTATTCGACAACAGGCCGTCGGCCGTAGTTAGATTGACGAAATCAGTAGACCCGTTAAAGGCGATTGATAAACCCGAGGAAGTAGCGACGTAGATGGTGCGATTACTCCCCGTTCCCGTTACGAATACACTATTCACAAAGTCATTACCCAACCCATCGCTTGTTGTGTAATTGGTAAAGGAGCTACCACCATTTGTTGAAATAGACAAACCTGCCTGTGTTCCCACGTAGATATTCCCGCTCACGTCGATGAAGGTTCCGTTGACAGCATTGCTGCCGAGGCCGTTGGAGGTGGTGCGCGTAGAAAACGATCCCCCGTTATTTGAAGAAATACCCAAGCCGGAAGCCGTGCTGGCCAAAACGGTAGATCCGCGAACAAACAACCGCTGGATATTATCTTCGGGCAACCCATCGGCCGAGGTGGCGGAAAGGGTAAAAGTCATTCCGCCATCGTTTGACCGGAATAACCCCTCGTTAGAAGCTGAGAACATAAATGATGCATTCTTAGCTACATCGTTGCTTATTTTTTTCGAATTGGCATCGTCGGGAACCTGAAAGAATGGCAAAGACAGCGATTCCCACTGGTAGGTCAATCCAGAACCCGAAGCCGTTGCTGAAAAATTAGCTGTACCATCCATACAGGCCGGATCATTCGTGGGCTCACTGGTAATAAGGACCTCTTCGACATCAACTGTTTCCGTTTCACATCCCTCCTGCATGGGATCTGTTGAACGAACCCGGAACCGATAACCACTTCCATTCGTGCCGAAGGGGATTAAACCATTGATCGATCCGGTACCGCTCGTAGTCGCTATAGAACCGATCACCGTAGGATCGGAAAAATTACCGCTTCCATCGCTCATCTCCAGGAACAGAATATTCCCACTGTTAAGGGTGGAATTTGCGGTGTAATCGAAGGAATAGGATTGGCCGGCACAAAGTGGCCCGGTCGGTAGGCCCGTTATTTCCAAATTCCGAATATCGATTGAATTCCCCAGTCCTGATGCAGCAGTTTCCAGGTCTTGAACCTCAATTCGGTAGTTACCGGCACTAACACTTCCCGGAATGGTGACTCCGGTAAAGGTATAGCTACCATTAATAGTACCTACGGGTTGCGTAGCGAATACGGTTCCTTCGCCTTGTAACAACAACCGCAATTCTGAATCTCCAGGAATCAATCCCGTCCATTCTACCTCCACATCACCGAGCGTTTCTCCGATACAATACGTACCGGTAGGCGAACTGTTAATGGTTATAGTTTGACTGTGCATTATCTGTGGCAGCACAAAAATCAAGGCTAAGAGTACCTGCAAGGCACGGGTATGCAGGGCTCTTTTTGCCGGAAGGCACAAAAAATGAAGGCCTTTGGGTTGGATGGTAAATGGTGTTTTCACAGGAGGATGGTTTAACGTTCTACGATGAGTTTGAGCAATTATTAGCGCCCGGAAGCAGGCATATTTCGCTGAAACAAGGGTACTTGAATGTCTATATCTGGATCGGTGAGATACCGACGTGATTCATTTATGGGATCCGCCAACAGGGCCCGTAGCCCGGGAATCTGATCCGGATCAAGCTTTTGTCTGTTCATTTCGCGTTCCAGGTCGCGGTATACATCCAGCAGGATCTGCTCGTGGTTAGCGGCCAGTGTTTCGAACTGATCGATGATTTCCTGACGATCGGGGGATCGCACGGGGCGTGAGGTCCCGGCTGGTCCGGTAGGGAGAGTAGCATCGGGTAGCGGTGCATTCCCCTGGAGATATGCGATGATTTCATCTGCTTTTTGATCCATAGCCGCAAAGCGATCCAGCGCATTATTTTGGTGGAGCCCGATGGCAGTATTGATTTGCTGAAACGGACGGTCCTGGCCATCTTCCCAGGCAACACCAATAATCTTATTGAAATCACGATTGGTCATTTCATCCGGGGAAATGGCAATGGCATTCCCATCCTTGTTACCGGAGGGAATCAGGTAATCACCACGCTGAACGTCGCCGACAACCCTTACCGGCACCTGTCCGATAAATCCAATGGTTTCGCCAGTTACTTTTACTGCCTCATTCATTGGGTGGTTTCCGACTACTGCCGGACGGGCTGAAACAGGCAGGAGATAATCGGCCTCGTCCGTCTCAAGGGATACCTTTCCGTTTTTTATCCCCGCTACTGAACCAGCTGGCATATCGGGAGTTCCCGCTTTTCGGGGCAGCCATTCGGCATAATCAGCGGCGCCCGATTTGTAGACGACCCCCAAACTCGACAGGTTGGACTCCCGCCAGTGTACCTCCTGGGTAATGTGCGAGGCAACTTCGGTAGCTAAAATGACCACCCGTGCCGTAACCCCTGCCGCCGCTGCGTAAAAACCACCGGCAGCCCAGCTAAAGAACAGGGAAGCGATAGCCGCTGACCCCGCCCCGTAAAGGCCTCCAGCTACAGCCGCCAGACCAATACCCTGAGCAATGAGGGAAACCCTGCGAAGCTTGAACATAGCATCCTGAAAAAGGTAGGGAGAAGAACTCAGCCACTCGTTTTCGGTCTGCCCCTGAATGGCGCCCCAGGTTCCTTCCGGATCAGCGAAGAGTACAAAGTTGTTATCGTTACTGCGCGACTCGGTAATCTCAATGTATATGCCCTGGTTGCTACCTTCCACTACCAGGGGATAACTGCTTTTCAAATGATCGGGACCACGGGGACCGGCCTCGATCTCCATCTGTCCTTGCTTACCGACACGCAAGCGTTCGGTATTATTGGTCATAAAAATGAGGTCGGCATCGTCCGCACTACCCAGGTAATGTACCGGTGGCTGGGTGGCTGAGTTACCCGACGTTAACCAGCGGATATTAGGACTCGACCGCAACCCGGGCGTGGGCGCCTGGTTGGCAATTCGTTGGGCAGAGGCTGCGTAAAACGCATACGGTACGGCTCGCATTGGAACGCGCTGGGCAATGCGGTAGTCAGGCCGGCGGGGGGCACGAATATCCATTTCCAACCACAATTCACCGGATTCCCACGGAATATCGCTCAGGGAAACGGCCCCCCTTTTACCCTGGCCAATGAGAAAAGTAGCCATTCCGAAATCATCCGTGGTTACCTTGTGGGTTTCGGAGTACAAGGTGGCCCCTGGCACCTGACCAGCCCCCAGAAAGGATACACGAACCCGGAGATCCTCGTTTGGCAAGACTTCCCCGTAGGCGGTACGAGCAACCATTTCGAAAGGAATACCGGACGGCACAACTTCCGTTTGATCCTGAGCCAGGATTCCGGCAGGCAGGCTCAATAGCCCCAATAGCAGTGCAGTAAATGCCTGATACATCTTTTTCATTGACCTTGGTTTAGTTGTGGGGTATCCACGTATTCACTAATCTGCTGATCGAATAAGGCCCAATTGGTGAGCAGCGCTGGATCCTTGCGCAATTTTTTCACGGAAGTGATCGGGTCATTTAGAAAATCGGCCAGGAAAGGATGATCGTCGGGATTGATTCCCCGGGAGCGGATTTGTTCCTCTGCTATTTGAAAACTGGCTTTAATGCCGCCGGCGTGCTCGTCGATCAGCTTATTGAAAGCCTCTTCGGAGTACAAAGGAGTTAATGCCGGCCTGGAATCGTCGGTATTGAAAGCACTGGCCAGTCCCTGACTGATCACTGAAGCATCATTACCATTGCGGCGATGCAATTCTTCCAGGATAAAACCTAGTTTCTGCTCGAGACCATCCAAGTGTTTCGCCATCAGGTCGCGGTGCAGTCCTATACCTGTAACTACTTGATGGATACCTTGGTCGGGGGCATCTTCCCAGGCGACCCCAACGACCCGCCGGTAATCTCCCAACTGCATTTCTTCCGGTGAAATAGCCCGGCCTAAACCATCGTTATTTCCGGTTGGTAAAATGTAATCGCCCGCCCTAACGGGACCAGCTACCCAAACGGGAACCTGACCGAGCAGGGCGATTGGTTCAAACCCCTCTGTCTCGCCATCTTTGGGGAGATTCCCCAAAACAATAGGATTGGCAGAAACCACTTTGACCACCGCTGTACTATCCGTGCGTAAACTTACCTCTCCGCCGTGTACACCTACGACCTGACCAGCTACCAAGTTCGCAGTTTCCGGTGCCAGGGGTAAGTATTCGGCATAATCGGCACCACCCGTGTTGTAATTGACCCCCAGGTTTTCCAGGCCAGTGGTTTGCCATTCCAGTACTGCGGCAGCGAAGGAAATGGATTCGGCAACAACAGTTGCGACCAGTGCAAATTTGGCAGCTCCGGCGGCTACGCCAAAGGTAGAAGCAGTCCATCCGGCGGCTTCCGTTGTGTTGGACGCAATCATCGCTCCCAGCGCCACACCGGTCAGGATAAACTCCAGGGTTTTGTCTTTATAGGGTTCAGAATTGCGCCACTCACTTTCCGTTTGGCCTTCGATAGCCCCCAGGATACGTTCGGTATCGGTGAAGGTCATAAAGTTATTTCCGGAATCCCGGTTTTCATCGATTTCAATGTATATGCCTTGGGTGGACCCCTCGACCACCATAGGGTAACTCCCCTTGCTGTTTACGTTGCCGGTCACCCCTCCGGAATGGAAGTACGTTTGACCTTCGGCGCTGATCACCATTCGGGTTACCCCGTTGGTTTTAAAAACGAGATCCCGTGCGTCATTTGTACCAAGCCGGTGCGGATAAGCCTCCTGCAATCCGTAATTTCCACTGGTGAGCCAGTGAATGGAAGGGGCATTGCGTAACTTAACCTCCTCACCGGTCATGACTTCCCCGGCTTCAATCGCGTGAAAAGCGTAAGGAACAGACCATATTTGACGAGCCCGGCTTATACGGAAGGGGTTGGCGGGATCCGTGATCATTTCCGTTTCCAAAATGACATTTCCGGCGGTCCAGGGTATTTCGGTGAAAGCCCCTACCGAATTGGTACCTTCCCCAACCTTCAGGTTGACCAAGCCTCTGGAATCCGATTGAACCTGGTGTGACTCTTCATAAAATACCTGTTCAGGTTCTCCTGCTTTCACCAGTACCCGAATGTGCAAGGTGGTATTGGTAAGAATATCCCCATTTTGGTCTTTGGCCGTAAACTGATGGATCATAGCAGAATTTGCATCCAGGCTTTCCTGCGCCACGAGTCCGGAGATGCTGCAGCAACAAAGCACAAAGCCCAAAAGCCAAAAACGGCTTAAGGGTCGATGCAAATAGATGTGAAGGGGTATTGATGACTTCATAAGTTTATTGGTTTTCGGTGTTGTTGGCAGATTGGATCAACAGAGGTTCGACCTCCCGATCCAAGGTGCGCCACGCCGCCTTCCAAGCCGTTTTTTTTCGTTTGTCCATCAAATACTGTACCGGATCCGAGAAAAAGGAGGGATCAATAGGTAATTCAGAGGCATCCACTCCCCGGGAATCCAATTGTTCCTTTACCTGGCCAGCAACCAGCTGCAAGTATGGTTCCTGCTGCCGCAAAAGCGCTTCAAAAGCCTGGAACCGGCGCTTTTCCGTCCACCCAGCCAACGCACCAACTGAACTTTCCTGGTTTTGCTTCCAGGCATCAGCCTGGTAGGTGAAAACAGCATCCGGGTCATTCTTTTGGAGGTAGTTAATAATCTGATCCAGTTTGCTGTTAAGTTGAGCCACCTTATCACTGAATTCGTCTGTCGTCAAGCCCACGGCAAGATTGACTAATTGCAGGTGCTCATCGGGAGCATCCTGCCAGGCAACTCCCACAATTTGCCGGAAATCAGCCCAGGTCATAGAATCGGGGTGTACAGCC
>JASBTH010000140.1 GCA_030148525.1 Saprospiraceae bacterium
ACCCGGCTTGAGCTGGTCCCTCCGGTCGTTTCCGACTTGGTACCCGAACTGGTAAGGTATTACCAAACTCTTTTTGGCGAAAGCCTCATCAGCGTATGTCTGCGCGGAAGTGCCGCGCGAGGGCAGTGGGTATCGGGTATCTCCGACCTGGACACGGTGGCTATCGTCCGGTCTGATGAGCGAATTCGCTGGCAGGAAATTAATGGTAACCCATTCCCCCTTTCTCCCATTCACCAATTCTCCAACTCCCCCATGCACTCCCCGCCCGCCGAAGCTTCAGCGAAGGAGTGCCTCCCATTTCCGGTCGAGTACATCCGTACCGATTGGTTTCCGAACAAGGGCACCATTCACCCCAGAGTATCCATGGTGCTCAAAACCCAGTCTTTACCGGTTTGGGGCGAAGACATACGCGAATCCTTACCCCCGGTTCCCTTATCGTTGGATTTGGTGTTGGAGCGTCGCTGGGTAGAATCTGACTGGTCTGCCTTTCGGCAAAAGCCTACGCCCGATGACCAGCAGCAACTCATCAAAACCCTGCTACGCGCCCGCGGTGGCTCTCTGCTGGTTGGTGAGGGCCGGTTTAGCCCGGATCTGGACCTTTGTGCTGCGGCCATTAAGCGGCATAAGCCCGCCCTGACAGCCGCGGTGGATCGGGTCGTGTCTGCTTTTTTGCGAAAGCAAGAACCCAACCAATCGACTACGAAAAACCTGGAGGGCATTTATCAACTTACGGTCTAACTTGGAACTATTCCGGGTGGTTTATCTGTTTGCACCCCGGAATACAGATAGAAATGGCTAAGTTAAAACTACGCGGAAAGGATTTACTGAAGATCGGGTTCGAGCAGGGACCGGCGGTGGGGCTGGCTATTACCCAGATGCAGCGTCACTATAAGTTCAATAGCAAGCAGCACGCCCTGACCATCCTGAAGGCTATGCTGGCGGATCCGGAAGATTACGCCGACGATGAGGTGCTGGGCCCCGTAGTGGAAAAACTGCGGGATGCCGAGCCCGTTGAGAACCCGGAGATCGCCCTGCGGGACACGGGAATCGATTACCGGGTTTATGGTAGCGAGCACATCGCCGCCAATGCCCGCGAGCAGATGGAGGTGGCCATGCGTCTGCCGGTGGCGGAGGCCGGGGCCCTCATGCCCGACGCCCACCACGGATACGGACTACCCATCGGTGGCGTGCTGGCGACCCGCAACGCCATTATTCCCTACGGAGTGGGGGTGGATATTGGGTGCCGTATGTGTCTGACTGTCTATGATTTGCCGGTCACGAAGCTGGCAGAGGATCGGTCTTCCTTTAAGAAAATGCTTGGTGATCATACGCGTTTCGGACGCGATGCTTTTGACCGTCCGATGTCTGACCCCATCTTTGATCGTCCGGAATTCAGGGAGATTCCGACGGTAAAGGGCTTACGCCAAAAGGCCATCAAGCAGATCGGTAGCTCGGGATCCGGTAATCACTTCGTGGAATTCGGGGAAGTAACCCTGGATGATCCGGAGAAAGGGCTGCCCCCTGGTACCTACCTTGGGTTATTATCGCACTCCGGATCGCGGGGACTGGGAGCCAATATAGCCCGACACTATACTCAATTAGCCATGGAGCAAACGCCACTGCCAAAAGAAGCACAACACCTGGCATGGCTGGATCTCGATAGTGAATTGGGGCAGGAATACTGGCTGGCTATGAATCTGGCGGGTGATTACGCTTCGGCCTGTCATCATCATATTCACCGCCGGGTGGCCGGGGCCTTGGGAATGGAGCCGATAGTGACCATCGAAAACCATCACAACTTTGCCTGGAAAGAAACGGCTCCCGACGGAAACGAGCTGATTGTGCACCGCAAGGGAGCAACGCCGGCCGGTAAAGGGGTACTGGGAATCATCCCAGGATCCATGACGGCGCCGGCCTTCCTGGTGCGCGGAAAAGGAATCGTCGATAGCATTCAATCGGCATCCCACGGTGCCGGCCGACAGATGTCGCGCCGCAAGGCCATACAGAGCTTCACCAAAAAACAGCTGAAGCAGGCCCTCAAAAAGCACGGTGTGGACCTCATCGGTGGCGGTATGGACGAGGCCCCCTTCGCCTATAAGGACATCCACTCGGTCATGGATCACCAACGCGACCTGGTGGAGGTGTTGGGGACTTTCCTACCGAAGGTGGTCAGGATGGATGGGTAATTCAGGTATGAGGTCTGAGGTTTGGGGTTTGAGGTTAGGTAAGAGGTTACCTCAAACCTGTGATTAGGGCTTACACTTTGCCTCTTATTTTATTACAGAGACGCCCAAATAGGGCGCCTCTGTTAAGGAAAGCATCGAATTAATTATAAGCAGGGTTTTGCTGCATTTCGGGGTTGGCATTACGCTCGGCATTCGGAATAGGGAAAACCTGGCGCCCCGGTGTGTTTAGCATGGCTGGTGCTCCCGGAGAGTTACTGCGGGGCACGGAGGACAATACATCCAGTGCTTTCCCGGTCCGGGTAAGATCGAACCAGCGGTGTCCTTCGAAGCAGAACTCGATCTTTCGCTCATCCAGGATATCATCCACACTGCTGATCTCATCGAGTGGTTCCAATCCGGCGCGCACCCGTACGGCATTCAGGTCGGCCAGAGGGTCGCCACCGCCGCCCAGATAATCCGCTTCTGCTCGCGTCAGATACATTTCGGCTAAGCGAATGATCTGCAGGTTATCGGCATTTGCCGGCGTTTCGTGCTTGGTTGGGTACCAAAACATAGACGACTCATCAAAGGCAAATAACTGCTTGCGTTCGTCATTGTCGGGAATACTGTTGAAGAACTCGTCGTGCGCGGCCAGGTCACCACGGCCTCCCAGTGCACCCGGAATATACCAGGTGCGAATGCTATTGGCGTCGGTGGCATCGAATTGTAGTTCAAAAATGGCCTCGGCCGTATTCTTGACTTTGAAAATGGAAACCACATCATCGATCAACTCAAAGTTGGTGTCATCGATTACTTGTCCGGCGAAAGTAGACGCCTGGCCGTAATTCTGCATGTAGAGGTGATAACGAGCTAACATAGCCCGCGCAGCGGGTTTGCTGGCCCGGGCGGGGAAACCGCTCTCGGGTAGCAGGTCGAGCGCATCGGTCAGGTCCGATTCGATCTGGGACCAGGTTTCCGCCAGGGAAGCCCGGCTGTACAATTGGGGGGCCCGGGATGGTTCCAGCGGCAGGGCAATACCCAGCTCTCCGTACACATTCGGAACTCCACCAAATAATCGTGCCAGATCAAAAAAGGCCATGCCACGGGCAAAATAAGCCTCACCAAGGGCCTGGTCGAGAGTTTCCTGAGTGGCATCATCCACATTTCCCACACCTTCAATAATATTGTTAGCCTGATTTACGGCTTCGTACATAGCAGCCCACAGGTCGGTAACTTCCACGTTGTCAGGGCTAACTACGTAGGTGTCCATTTCCCGGTAAAAATCCCAGGTACCTACACTCTGTGCTACATCCGAACTAACGGCAGCCGCAATCTGGTATTCACCTTGCAGGTAGTTTCCCTGCAATTGATTGTACAAACCAGCTAAGGCAGCATTCAGGCTATTTAGGTTGGTAATGGCCCCTTCGTCAGAAATGGACGCTTCGGGTTCGACATCGAATACGGCTTCACAGGAGAAGGCCAGCATCGAAATACAAAGGATATAAATTGTTTTTTTCATGGTATTCGTTGAGTTAATGGTTAGAAGGAAAGGGTGAAACCGCCTGTCCAGACTCTTGCCTGGGGGAAGGTGTAGAATTCCATTCCCTGTACCAGTTGATTAGAGGCAGGGCCAGTCAATTCAGGATCGAGACCAGTATAGTCGGTAATGGTGATGAGGTTCTGGCCGGTGATATAGAGGCGGAGTTTAGAGATACCCCATTTTTCCGTCAGGTCATTTGGTAGTGTATAGCCCAGTGCAACGTTTTTTAGTCGCAGGTAGGAACCATTTTCCACAAAGCGGGAAGGGCGCAGGTTACCGGCGTAATTGGCGGCTGTCATTCGTGGGATGTCAGTAATGTCACCCGGCTGCTGCCAGCGATCCAATTGGCTAACCATGAAACCTGTGTTTCGAGTTCCTCCGTGTTCCTGGAAAAAGCGGTTCCAGTGCAGTTGCTCGTTGCCGAGGCTAAACTGCCAGAACATCATGAAATCGAAACCTTTGTAAGTCAGGTTATTGGTAATACCACCAAAGAGGTCCGGTTGGGCATCACCTACGAAGAAACGATCCCGGTTAGGATTAAAAGTCTCCGTACGGGAATCACCGTTGACGGTACGCCATATAGGGTCACCCGTTTGGGGGTCAACAGATATTTGCTCGTGGAACCAGAAAGAGAACAAGGGCTGTCCCTCTTCCAGGCGGAATGGGCTACGATTGTAGATCTCAATCGGCGCAAATAGTTTGCGAACGGTCGCTTCGTTATGGGCTACGTTGAAACTGATATTCCAGTTGAAGTCACTGGTGCGAACCGGAGTTGCGTTAATACCTAATTCCCAGCCCTGATTTTCAATTTCACCAAAGTTCTGGAATTGACTGCTGAAGCCGGTCGTTGGGGGCAGTGGAACGTTCAGGAGCAAGTCTTCGGTGTACTTATTGTACCAGTCAAAGGTGAAGACCAGGCGTTCATTCAAGACCCCCATGTCAAGTCCCACGTTTATCTGGCGGGTGGTTTCCCACTTCAGATCGGGGTTGGCCAGTTGTTGTGGCTGGGTACCGGGAGTCGTAGTATAGTTGGCTCCACCGGTCCAAAGGCCGCGGGCTGCAAAATTATTGATACCGTTCTGGTTTCCGGTAACACCATAGCTGGCCCGGAGCTTGAGTTCGTCAAAGAAGCTGCCCTGCATAAATTCTTCTTCTGATAAACGCCAGCCTACACCAATGGAGGGGAAGGTACCCCAGCGGCTATCTTCACCAAAGCGGGAGGAGCCATCGCGTCGTACGTTAACGGTAACGATATACTTCCCGGCGAAGTCATAATTCAAGCGCCCAAAGAAGGAGGAAATGCCCCATTCGGTACCGGTAGATGTAGAAAATTGTGTAGCCGCCGAGGTAATCCGACGGAAGTCGTTACTGGGGAATCCCTGACCGGTAGCTTGTGTCCGCTCATTATCGGAAAACTGCACGGACTGTCCCAGGAGTGCGGTCAGGAAGTGTTCACCACCCAGGCCTTTTTGGTAGGTGAGGGTGTTTTCCCAAATGAGGTTATCGTCGAGGGTAACGGTAGAGCGTGCCTGTCCGCCTACTGCTGCACCTTCGTTCATTTGGGTGGGCCAGTAGGCGTCCTCTTTAATTTGGTTGTAATCGACGCTACCGCTCGTTTTAAAGGATAGCCCCTGAGCTATATCCCACTGTCCGTAAACGTTGGCGAGTACTCGGTTAACGTTCATACGAAGATCCTGTAACTCGGCTACGGCAATGGGGTTCTCGAATATAGAGAACTTAGTGAGTGAGCCGTCGGGCTGCCGTTCGGGCAGGTTGGGCGGGAAGAAGAACGCCCCTCCCAGTCCACCGAAAATGTTGTCGTCATTATCGGCACGCAGACGTTGGGTGCGGGAATAGAGTACACTTGTTCCGATTTTGATATCATCGGATGCATTAAAATCTAGGTTTACACGGCCGGATTGGCGAGTAAATTCCTGATTCCGCATGATACCTTCCTGGCTGAAGTTGTTACCGCTGATGAAGTAGCGAACCCGGTCATTACCTCCGGAAATCGATAAATCAATATTGCTCATGGGGGCATTATCCTGGAAAAGCAGAGAAGCCCACTCCGTATCGTTTCCACTGCTACCCGGATTGGGGTAAATGGGTTGCCCGCCGTTATTAACGGCCGCTTCGTTGCGGAGTTCCTCGAATTGTCGGGCATTTACCAGTTGGCCCTGAGGGTCTTTCCAGTAGTTCTGGATACCGTAGTAGGAGTTCAGGGTAACTCTAGCGTTCTGGCTGCGCGAGCCACGTTTGGTAGTAATGATCACCACACCGTTGGCTGCCCGGGCACCGTAAATAGCCGTGGCCGAGGCATCTTTAAGGATCTCAATGGATTCAATATCGCTGGGGTTGATATCAGAAAGGGGACTGGTGACCTGCCCGCCTACACCTTCCGCTTCCAGCGAATTGGTGGTAATTGGAATACCGTCCACTACGTACAGGGGGTCACTACCAGCAGTGATGGAAGTCGTACCACGCACGCGCACAAACATACCTCCACCCGGCGTTCCGGAATTGGAGCTGATCTGTACTCCGGCAGCACGCCCCTGCATCATCTGATCCACGTTGGGGGTGGGCAGGTTTTCAATATCCTTGGCATCAACCGAGCTTACCGAACTGGTCAAAACACGCCGACCCTGAGAACCATATCCGGTAATGACGACTTCGTCGAGCACCGAAATACTACTTTCGAGGGTTACATCAATTTCAGTGCGATCGCCCACGGTAATTTCTTCGGTCTTTAAACCGGTATAAGAAATAACAAGCACTGTATTTCCGTCGGGAACTGTTATGGAATATTGGCCATCCAGATCAGTAGCGGTACCAGTCGATGTTCCCTTAACGAGAATGGTGGCCCCAATAACGGGCAGGCCATCCTCCGCCGAGGTGATCGTTCCCGATACTGTCTTTTCCTGGGCCATTCCAAAAAGGCCCCAAAAAAGGAAGGAAGTGAGAAATAATAGTTGTTTCATTAATTACCATAATTTGGTTAAATAAACGGATTAGTTATATACATAGCCCTGCCAAGCGCATTGCTTCCGAGGGAAAACTATGACGTTCAGGGTGGCCTTCTGAAAAGACACACCAGTGGCTATCCGGCAAATGTTATTTTCCGGTCATGAACCCGCCAGACACATTGCTCACAAGGGTAAGCAACAATCTTTGGGAGTCTTTTGAGAAGACCTACCAATGGCTATCCGGCAAAGGTCATTTTCCAGCTAAGAACCGTTCAGTTATGTACGTGTAGGTAAATGATAAGAGGCCGTTAACTAGGAACAGCATATCCAAATGCTAAGGTGAGTTTGTTTGTTTTCGTTCTTGTTTTGATCTTTCCTTAGCTATTCATGGTCATGGGCAGAACTCAGGTACGAACCGTATTTTCTATTACAGTTGATTTGTTTTACAGGCATTATTCTGGGCGGAATCAAATTAGTTTTTTTGAGCGATTGAAAAAAGAATAAGACATAAAATATCGGGAGAATAATTTTTTAGACCCTCTCATGCCTTAAACCCCAATTCAGTTCTTTCTAATACAGGTTTCGTATCTTCTCCAACAAAACCTGAAATTATGCGCCTGACTTTACTTGTCTTCGCTTGTTTTCTATGGGTGGCGCCATCTCAAGGCCAGTTATCGGCTGACCTACAAAATCGTATCGATAGCCTGTTTCTGCACCTTACTGAGGATGGCTCACCAGGAGCCTCGATAGGTGTGGTGCAACATGGGGAGCTAATCTACGCCAAAGGCTTTGGCCTGGCTAATGTGGAATACGATATCCCGAATACGCCCCAAACCATTTTCCATATGGCATCCGTGTCGAAGCAATTCACTGCTTTTGCCATGGTGTTGCTGCAGGATGAGGGCAAACTGTCGCTCGATGATGAAGTTCGCACACACATACCCGAATTGCCCGACTTTGGTGAGAAAATCACCATCCGGCACCTGATTCACCATACCAGCGGATTACGCGATCAGTGGAACCTGCTGGCTATGGCCGGCTGGCGACTGGATGATGTGATCACCGTTGATCACATCATGAAGCTGGTAGGACGGCAGGAGGCACTCAACTTTTCTCCGGGTGAACGATACCTCTATTGCAATACGGGCTATACCCTCATGGCTGAGATCGTGCGTCGGGTTACCGGCCAATCGTACGGTGAATGGATGCAGGAAACCGTCTTTGAACCGCTCGGCATGGAGAATACGCTTTTCTACGAAGACCACGAGCAGATCGTGCCCAATCGTGCTTATTCCTACCACCAAAGTCCGGATGGACTAAAGAAAAGTGTGCTGAGTTATGCCAATGCCGGAGCGACCAGCCTGTTCACCACCGTGGAAGATATGGCGAAATGGGCTGGTAATTTTCGCAACCCCGTGGTTGGCACTCCCGCTTTGATGGATATGATGGCGCAACGGGGAATACTCAATAGCGGTGATACCATCGATTACGCTTTTGGTCAGATCGTCATAGATTATAAAGGCCTTCAACGGATCGGTCATGGCGGCGCCGATGCGGGCTACCGCACCTATTTCGGACGTTTCCCAACCACCGACTATGACGTCATTGTTTTATCAAATCTGGCGAATGGCAACCCGATGGGATTGGCCATGCAGGTATCGGATATTTTGTTAGCGGATCATATCACGGAGCCTGCAGATAGTCCGGAAGAGAAAACGGAAAATTCCTCCAAATGGGCCTTTGTCGATATGCCGGTTCGTAAGCTTAAGCAATATGCCGGGGAGTTCTACTTTAAGGATGTGGGCATTACCATGACCACGCGCATGGAGGGGGATAGCTTATATCTCAAACAGGAATGGAACGGTATTGAGTACGCAATCGCTCCGGCCAGTGATTCCATCTTCGGTATTCCGAATGACGAATCCGTCACCTTTGTATTTCAGTCGTTTGATAATGGTGTGCCACAGCAAATTGAAGTTCGACAGGCCGGCAATGTTTTTAAGGGCTTACGCCAAAAAGTTGGTCAGGCTCCCGATCTCTCCCAGTACGCCGGAACGTATTACAGCCCTGAGCTGGAGACCTATTATACCCTGGGAGTGGAGGAAAACCGGCTGAAAGCGACGCACCAGCGGCATCCCGATTTTGATATTCAGATCCGCGAAGCCGACGAAGGAACCAGCAACCGATGGTTCTTTTCCCAGATTGCTTTTACCCGCGACGATGCAGGCTCAGTCAACGGCATGAAGGTCAGTTGCGGACGGGTACTTGATTTGTGGTTTGAGCGGGTGGATTAGCGCTCACCCTGTTTCTCCTTTAATAAAGACCGCATACGTGCCAGGATTTCGGAATGCGCAGCGGAGGTGGCCAGATTCAGGTGTTCCTCCGGATCGTTTCCAAGATGGAACAGGGCTTCATTACCGTCTTCCGCTTCTTCGCCCCAACGAATGTAGTGGTACTGACCTTGCCGGATGGAGGCGTATCTGCCACGATTCGTGATGGTGTAGGCCAGCCGGGTGCTATCCATTGCCACTCCGGAATGGATGACCGGAGCCTGTGGAACGCCCTGCAAACGGTCAGGCAGGTGGTCCTCCAGTCCGCATAGTTCCGCCAGGGTGGGGTAGAGGTCGATCAGTTCCGCTATGCCACCTGCTGTTTTGCCATGCTGTTCCGGGTAACGGGGGTCGGCGATAATCAGTGGTACGCGAATGGTACCTTCCCATAGATTGACCTTCTGCCAGGAGTCGTGTTCGCCGAGGAGGAAGCCGTGGTCGGAAACGAAAACCACAATGGTGTTTTCGTCCAGGTCCAGCCTTTCTAAGGCAGCAACCAGACGTCCAACCTGTTGGTCCATGAACCGCACGCTGGCCAGGTACCCGCTGATGGACTGGCGCTGTTGCTCTTCGCTCATCTTCCAGATGCGGTTGTTGCGATTGGAATAGGCTGCAGTGGGCAGGTCCGGATCAATACTGGCTTCGGGGATCTTCATGTCCTCATCCGGATAGGGATCGAAGCAGTTGTCGGGAGCGATGAATGGTACGTGTGGCCGCACGAGGCCCACTGCCAGCAGAAAAGGTTCGGCAGGTTTTATCTTGAGTTTGTTAGTAGCTCCGGGAATGGTACGGGCAGCCCGGCTCTCCAGGATAGCTATAGCCTGGGAAGTAGCCAGGTAATCGGTTTGGGTTTCCTGTAGGGTATCCGGTACTTTCATGCGAGCGAAGCTACTCCCGTAATGCGGATGCTCCGGGGATAATAGTTCGATCTCCCCCGGACTCAGGGTTTCCGGCCCCATGATATTGACGGCAAAATCCCAGGAATCGGGATCGTCATCGCCGGCTTCTCCCCGTTCAATACCCCCCGGTACGCCCATGTGAAATATCTTGGATACCCGCGCCGTAAAGTAGCCCTGCTCGCGAAAAAACCCGGCCAGGGAGGGGTGATCGGCGAGAGCGGGATTGGAACCACGGTAGCTACCCTCCACGTGCTGATTGCCCAGAACACCATTGGTCTCCGGGTACAGCCCACTCATGATGGATGCCCGCGAGGGACCACAAAGCGGGAACTGGCAGTAGGCCCGTTGGAATTGCACGCCACGTGCTGCCAGAGCATCCAGGTGAGGCGTATGCCCCTCCTGAGCCAGATAGGGGCCGATCCGGGTGCTCAGATCATCGGAAAAGATGAGTAATACGTTGGGCGGATCGTCCGGCAGACGATTAGCCGTCGATAATCCACTGCATACCAGGATCGCAAAGAAGTAGCAAATAGTTCTTATGTACATGTTAACAGGTTTGAGGTATGAGGTTTGAGGTGATAGGTTAGGTTCTAGGTTACCTCAAACCTCAAACCTCAAACCTGTCCCGTATAATTGTGGGGCGTAATCGCTTTCAACTCCACCTTCACCGCATCGGCAACGTCCAGGCCATCGATAAATGTATGGATGCCTTTCTGATCAATGCTGGCTTTGCCGCGCGTGAGTTCTTTCAGTGCCTCGTACGGATTGGGATAGCCCTCGCGACGCAGGATGTTCTGAATGGCTTCGGCAACGACCATCCAATTCGCTTCCAGGTCAGCATTCAGCTTAGTTTCGTTGAGTAGTAGTTTGTTCAGTCCTTTTTCGAGGGAGGTGAATGCTATAAGGCTATGGCCAATGGGTACTCCGATATTTCGCAGTACTGTAGAATCGGTCAGGTCGCGTTGCAGACGGGAAATAGGCAGCTTATCCGCCAGGTGGGTGAACAGGGCGTTGGCGATTCCCAGATTACCTTCGGCATTTTCAAAATCGATGGGATTTACCTTGTGGGGCATGGCGGAGGAACCCACTTCTCCTTTCACCACTTTCTGCTTGAAATAGTCCATGGAAATGTAAGTCCAGATATCGCGGGCCAGGTCGATAAGGATGGTGTTTATGCGCTTGGCGGCCTGGAAGGTGGCGGCCAGATTGTCGTAGTGTTCGATCTGGGTAGTGGGGTGGGATCGCTCCATACCGAGTGATTCGGCGACAAATTTGGTTCCGAAGGCAACCCAGTCGATTTCGGGGTAGGCTACAACGTGGGCGTTGAAATTGCCGGTAGCTCCTCCAAATTTAGCTTTACAGGCAATCTGATCCAGTTGGACCAATTGCACACGGATGCGCTCCACGAAGACGTCGATCTCTTTTCCCAGGCGGGTAGGTGATGCGGGCTGACCGTGGGTCCGTGCGAGCATAGGAATATGTGCCCATTTCGCGGCGAGGGCCTGTAGTTTTTCCCGGACCCGCTCCAAAGCTGGCCGCCAGACATTATCCATGGCGTGTTTCAGGCTAAGGGGAACGGAGGTATTATTAATGTCTTGAGAGGTGAGTCCGAAGTGGACAAATTCCCGGTATTTTTCCAGGCCTAACTCATCAAAGCGCTCTTTCAGAAAGTACTCCACGGCCTTGACATCGTGGTTAGTTACCCGCTCGATGTCCTTGATCTGCTGGGCCTGGTCTTCATTGAAGCGGTTGACCAACCGGGTCAGTTCGTCCAGCTTTTCAGAGGGAATATCTACTAACTGGGGTAGTGGAATCTGACACAGGGCAATGAAGTACTGTACCTCTACAAATACCCGGTATTTGATCAGGGCGTATTCCGAGAAATACTCCTGTAGGTCGGCAGTCTTATTGGCATAGCGGCCATCGATGGGTGAGATAGCTTTCAGCATGGGCGTGCGGTACTTTTGAATTGAAGCGACAAAAGTACACTTTTTTGTGGCGATCAAACAGATTTCAGCGCATCGATGCGATCGAGCAGCAGTTCAAAATCGAGATTCTCCCTGATTAATTCGATGGCCCTTTTTGATTTCCAGGGAGTACGGGTATTGATCTTTACCTCGATCCGGCTGGTTTTAACGACCGAACCGTAGGTGTCGAGCTTAGTGGTGATTACCGGAATCTTGTGCCTGATGAAGTAGGGGCTGTTGAGGTCGGCGGTGTCGTACCATTTCGCGTGCCTTCCATCGCCCGTAACGATAACCCCCGAGAGAGGGGATTCGTCGAGGCCCTTCATTTCCGATATCCGTTCAACTTTGGCAATGGCTTCGTTCAGACGGCGAATACTGGCTACCAGGAGAATGTTCTGAAAGCGGCTGAATTCCTCGACATCAACCAGTGACCCCGCGATGATGTCCTCCACCCGGTTATTCATGCAGTCATCGTTGAGCAGTACTTTCCCTTCTACCGCCTGGCGCACCGTTTCCATGATCGGGAAGGAGAGCGTTCGATCGTAAGGGAGGATGCCGAGCAGGGGAATTCCCATCTGCTCAAATTTCTTGGAGAGGTAAAATTCGATCTCTTCGTATTTTTCCGGAAGGACCTTATTCACAATCACTCCGAGCAGGGGTACCTCCTGTGCCTGAAAAATACTGAGACACATGTTGAGTTTGTCAATGGTACGTCCGATCCCGCCTTCAACAATCATGATCAGGCCTGCATTGAGTTGTTTGGCAACGGTGGCGTTCGACAATTCACAGACACTACCGACGCCGGGATGGCCGGTACCTTCAAATACGATGACCTCGTATTGCTTGCCGAGTTGTTCCGCGGCGTACTGAATGTTAGTTGGGAAATCGAATTGAGAATCGTCTTCTATGTATTTTTTTGTTATTCCCTGACCAATAATGACCGGAGAGTGAAGATCGGGATCAATATCAAACCCAATAACTTTGGAAAACAACACGGCATCCTTGTCCGCGATCATATCGTCAAAAGAAACGTGTTTCTGACCGACCGGTTTACAGTATCCGGTTTTGAATCCTTGTTCCAGCAGATTGGCCACCAGACCGAGCGTAGAGGTTGTTTTCCCTACGTGCTGGCCGGTAGCAGCTACATATATATGTTTCATGCGTAAAAGTTGCTCTCACGGGATTATACCCAATAGCGGGTTACCCGGAAAAGCAATATAGAAATTTCTGAAGGACCGATGCCGTAAAACATAAATCCGAAAAATTGCGTTTCCAGTTAGCTACTAAGACCAAAATAGTAGTGATTTATCGCTTGTAAAACCGGAAAACAGTGAAAATCATTACTTTTGTTGGCCAAAACCGGTGGTTTTTCACTAAACCCTGGTCACCATGAGCATTATCTATAGGATTTAATTTAACCCAGCATATGCCAAAAAATCTACTGATCGTAGAGTCTCCTGCGAAAGCTAAAACCATCGAAAAAATACTCGGTAAGGAATATACCGTCAAATCGAGCTACGGACACGTTCGTGATTTGCAGAAAAGCAAAGGTTCGGTAGACGTCGAGAATAACTTCCAACCGAATTACGTAGTTACACCGGACAAGACCAAAGTAGTAAAAGACCTCAAGGGGCTACTCAAAAAGGTCGATGAGGTGTGGCTCGCGACGGATGAAGACCGGGAAGGGGAAGCGATCTCCTGGCACCTCTGTGAGGTACTTGGTCTCGATCCCACTACAACCAAACGGATCGTTTTTCGGGAAATTACCAAGCCCGCTATTCAAAAAGCAATTACTTCCCCGCGTACCGTTGATATCAACCTCGTCAATGCCCAACAAGCACGACGGGTACTCGATCGGCTGGTGGGATACGAGCTGTCCGAAGTGCTCTGGAAAAAGGTCAAAGGAAAATTATCAGCCGGCCGCGTACAGTCCGTAGCGGTGAAGCTGCTGGTGGAACGCGAGCGGGAAATAATTAAGTTTGATAGCAAACCCTTCTTCCGGGTCAATGCCTATTTCAAAGTACGCGGAGAGGATGGTCGCGAAGTCATTCTGAAAGCCGAACTACCGAGCCGTTTCAATAAGGAGGAAGATGCCAAAACCTTTCTTGATAAGTGCGCCAAGGCAACTTTCGAGATCGAAGATATCAGCGTCAAGCCCCTGAAGCGTCGTCCTACGGCACCCTTTACCACTTCTACGCTCCAGCAGGACGCCAGTCGCAAACTCGGATTTTCCGTAAAACGTACAATGTCGGTGGCCCAGCGTCTTTATGAAGCTGGTACCATTACTTATATGCGTACAGATAGCACGGCCCTGAGTGAGGTGGCGCTGAAATCCATCGCCCAGGAAATCGAAAAGAATTACGGGTCGAAGTACCTGAAAACGCGTCGCTTCAAGAGCAAAAACCAAAGCGCTCAGGAGGCTCACGAAGCCATTCGCCCTTCTTATATCGATCGACATACGGTGACCCTCGGCCGCGATGAACAACGTTTGTACGAATTGATCTGGAAGCGGACCATCGCTTCACAGATGTCGGAGGCTATCCTGGAGAAAACCACCGTTTCCATCGGCATCTCCACTGTACCCGACACGCAATTGCGCGCGGAAGGTGAGGTGCTGAAGTTTGATGGCTTTCTCAAGGTCTACCTGGAATCCCGGGACGACGACGATGAGGAAAAGGAAGAAAAAGGCCTGTTGCCACCGCTGAAAGTGGGCCAGGAGCTTTTTCTGCGCAATATGACTGCAACCGAGCGCTTTACGCGTCCGCCCGCTCGATTTACGGAAGCCAGCCTGGTAAAAAAACTGGAGGAGCTGGGCATTGGTCGCCCGTCGACCTACGCCCCGACGATCAGTAAGATCATGGAGGAAGGCCGCGGATACGTGGTCAAGCAAACCCGGGAGGGAGAGCCCCGCGATTACGCCGTGTGGACCCTTGCCGAAGGAGAAGTCACCAAAAAGACCGAACAGGAAATGACCGGTGCCGTCAAAAACCGTCTTTTCCCAACCGACATGGGTATCACGGTGGTAGAATTCCTGGATAAGTATTTTGAGGACGTGATGGACTATAGCTTCACGGCCGACATGGAGAAGATCTTTGACACCATTGCCGAAGGAGGCATGGAGTGGACCAAGATGCTCAATGACTTTTACTGGCCCTTTCACGAAGACGTGGAAGAGACCCTGGAAAAAGCGGAGCGTCCCACTCGCGAACGCATCCTCGGTAAGGACCCGGAGACCGGTCGAACTTTGCTTACCCGCATGACCCGCCTCGGGCCGGTGGTGCAAATTGGTGCTCCTGACGAATTGGAGGAGGATGAGAAGCCTCGGTATTCGAACCTGAAGCCACAACAATCTATTGATACTATTACCTACGAGGAAGCGATCAAGCTATTTCAATTGCCACGGGATCTGGATTCCTATAAGGGAGAAGAAGTGTCAATTGGTTCGGGGCGCTATGGTCCCTACGTGCGCTTTGGCGACAAGTTTGTCAGCATTCCCCGCGGGGAAGACCCTCTGGAATTATCCCGCGAGCGGGCGATCGAACTGATCGAACAAAAGTTAAAGGAAGATGCTCCCGTCGGCACCTATAAAGGGCAGCCCATCACGAAAGGTAAAGGGCGGTTTGGTCCCTTCCTGAAGTGGAACGGCATGTTTGTGAATGTGCCCAAGAAATACGACTTCGACAACCTCAGCGACGATGAGATGTACGAGCTCATTCAGAAGAAAGAGGAAAAAGAAGCCAATCGCTACATCAAAAAGTGGCCCGACGAAAAGATCAATCTGGAGAATGGCCGTTGGGGACCCTTTATTCGCTTTGGCAAAAAATCAGTCAAACTACCCAAAAATGAGGATGGTAAGCGGATGACCAGTGAAGAGGCGGCAGAGCTTTCTCTGGAAGATGTCAAAAAGTACATTGAGCTGGAAATCCCTAACGCGTTCAGCAAGGGTAAGAAGAAGGCTTCCGCCAAAAAGAAAACCACGACCAAGAAAAAATCGACCACTAAAAAGAAGGCAACCAGCAAGAAGAAATAGTTTTATCATCTCCGAATAAGCAGCATGGACGACAAGAAAGACAACAAACAACTTAATATTGAATTGCCCGAGGAGTTATCTGAAGGCACCTACGCTAATTTGGCGGTAATTGCTCATTCGCATACCGAATTTATTCTCGACTTTATTCGTATTGTTCCCAACGTGCCTAAAGCAAAGGTGAAATCCCGGGTTATCCTGACTCCTCAGCATGCCAAGCGCATGATGAATGCCCTGCAGGAGAATATCCGGCGTTACGAAGAGCAATACGGCAACATCCAGGAAACAAATTCGCCTATGCCACCAACCAGCTTCAATACGCCGAAGGCGGAAGCGTAGGGGAGAGTTGGAGAAAGGGGGAATTGGAGAAAGGGAGAATGGGGGAATTGGGGAATGGGTGAGTTAGAGACTCGCCTGTGCTCTAGCGGGCTTCTGCGGGCGGCGGGCAGCCGATCGTCCATTAACCGACAAAACAGTATCTAGCCTCTGATATCTCAAAGTCTTCCATCTTCTGAAAACGAAAAAATAGTAGCTTTGCGGCCAAACTAAATACTCTGTAATCTAAGTTATTTGAAAATATGGGTAGTGCATTTTGGCAAAAGACAAGGCGCATATCCAAGAGTGGGGTGAAGGGGCCCTACTCTTGGATCAGAGCATCCGTGCGGACGAGACCGACGAGCAACGAAGTATTTTGCCGAAAGGCACAGCCATAAATCAAAGTTACTTAGGTTAAAGAGTATTAAACGACTGCACATGAAACTACGTTGTATGCTGGCCGCCCTCTTGGGACTCACGCTGGCCGGTTGTAATAAGGAGGACGGCATGAGTCAGGCCGAAAAAGATCAGGTACTCATCGAAGATTACCTGGCCGACAATAACATAACCGCCGAGGAGCACGAATCAGGGCTTTACTACCGCATCGATAATACCGGAACCGGTCCGATGCCAACTATTAGTGATGAGGTTGAGGTTCGGTACAAGGGCTACCTGCTCGACGGTACAGTCTTTGACCAAACGCAGGGCAGCTCTACCATTGAATTTCCCTTGTCTAATCTTATCCCCGCCTGGCAGATCGGCATTCCGCTCATCAGCAGCGGTGGGTCGATTACCCTGTTTTCGCCCTCTTCCCTGGCTTACGGCAGCCGGAGAGTGGGAGATATTCCGGCTAACTCGGTGTTAGTATTTGAGATTGATCTCGTTAGTTTCTAGTTTCGGGTTGGGGTGCCTTATCAGGTTTGAGGTTTGAGGT
>JASBTH010000145.1 GCA_030148525.1 Saprospiraceae bacterium
CAGGTATGAGGTTTGAGGTATGAGGTTTGAGGTGGGGGGGGAGGTGGGGGTTGAGTCTTCTGTCTGGTATCTTTTAGTCACGAATAGTTTGACATAACTCCACCAAAACCCCGTTCGCACTTTTGGGATGCAGAAAGCAAACCAGCTTATTGTCCGCCCCGCGTTTGGGTTGCTCATTGAGGAGTCGAAACCCTTCTCCTTCGAGGCGCTTCATCTCGGCCTGGATATCCTCGACCTCAAAGGCGATGTGGTGGATGCCTTCGCCCCTTTTTTCGATAAATTTGGAAATAGCGCTATCGGGATCGGTACCTTCCAGGAGTTCCACCTTGGATTCACCGATCTTGAAAAAGGAGGTGCTGACGTGTTCCGAGGCTACTTCTTCTATTTTATAGTGGCTTTCGCCAAAAAGCTGCCGGAATAATTCGTTGCTATCACTGAGGTTTTTCACGGCAATGCCGATGTGCTCGAGTCGGATCATGTGTTTGGGTTATTGTGTTGAAAAAGAGATCAAATCTCCGAATCTATGCTATCGGGGGACTTACTTCGTTCATCCATAATATACAGGTAACGCAGGAATACCCCCCAGGCCATTATATAGCTCACGGTAAATCCGGTGCGCCCGTCGAGGAAACCGAGTTGCCAGACAAAATGCTTGAAAAACCGAAAAGCCGGTTTTATCCACAGATGGTAGAGGGTCACCTTCGGTGTGCGCGGAGCGTGATCTTTGGCCGACCATTTCCCGTAGCGCATCATCTTTTCCAGGAAATGAGAACTATCCCGGAAGGTGTAGTGCAAAAGTTCGTGTTTTAATTGTCCAACCCGCTGACCTTCGGTGATTATTTCCGCGTGCACGTTCTTGTCTTCATACCGGCACGACTTTCGGAAAAAGCGGATCACGGCATCCCCCTGCCATCCACTGTAGCGCACCCGCTTACCCAGGAAATGGTTTTGCCGACCTATCCAGAAGGCATCATAGGGTACCGAGTCTTGTCGCAAATACTCATGGATTTCCTGTTGCAGCGCGGTTGTCACCCGTTCGTCCGCATCGACGAGTAGTATCCAATCGTGGGTTACTTGAGGTATCGCCCAGTTCTTCTGATCCGCAGAGTTTTTGTATGGGCGTTGCAGTATGAAATTGGTGTATTCGCGGGCAATAGTTACGGTATCGTCTTCGCTGAAAGAATCTACCACCAGGATCTCATCGGCCCAGTGTACGCTTTCCAGGACGGCACGGATGTTGTGCGCCTCGTTATAGGTGGGAATGATGACACTAATGGGTTGCATGGACTTCCGGATGAGTTAGGCCGCAAAATCCGGAAAAAGGTTGGTCTGGCCAAACGCCTTTCCAAGAACTAATATATATGTGATGTGTTTGGTTGCAAAAGAGCAGTTATGGCAGATATATGGGAATTCTTTAAAGGCCTCTTCAATAAAGCCGAGGAAAGTGCACCAAATCGCCCGCTTGTCCACGAGGTGATCACCCGGACCGAGGATGAACAGGCTGACTTAGAGCAATGGAAAGAAACCCTCGTCTGCCGAAGGCTGAAAGATTGGTTGAGTGACCAGTACGCCGTTTTTCGGGTCGCTCCCGATAGCATCGACGAAGCCCTTGACTTCCTGGATACACCTTCTTCCAAAGGGTTTGTGATCCACTTCTATAAGACCCGGTACAGTGAACGCGATGTCACGCATTTCCTCGATTACCTCAAACAAAAAGTACTTAACCTCGAGTACCGCACCCAGGTATCCGATCGCCGCTCCTATCAGAAAAAGGGAAAAGTAGAGATGGTAGAACGCCATTACCTCAAGCCCCGCACCGGCGCATACGACGTGGAAAACCCCAAATTCCACCAGCGCTACGGCAACGTGATGATCGAACTCACTTTCCGCAATGATCTGCCCTACAACCTGAAATTCCGGGCGACCACCTACCGCGATCATCAATTTCACGAAGCCAAAGACTTTGGTGATCTGATGCAGGCTGTGCTTGTTTAACAGGTTTGAGGAGGTGCGCTGATCCTCTGGATCGCGCCAACCTCATACCTGATCAATTCTTCCACTCCTTCCGTTCCTGGGCGATGTGTTTGAGCTCGATGTGCACGCCGTACTTTTCCTTCAGGTGTTTGGCGAGGGCATCGGCAGCGAAGACCGATCGGTGTTGGCCGCCGGTGCAACCGAAGTTGACCATGAGGTGGGTGAAGCTGCGATCGATGTAATTTTCTACCGCCTCGTCGACAATGCGGAAGATGTTGTTCAGGAAATCGTCCATGGTCGTATGGCGACGGAGAAAATTGATCACCTTTTCGTCGCGACCGGTGAGCTTTTTGTAGGGCTCGTACCGTCCCGGATTATGAATGAAGCGGCAGTCGAACACAAATCCGCCGCCGTTACCGGATTGGTCCTCGGGTATGCCATCCTTTTTGTATGAGAAAGACTGGATAGTGACCGTCAGGAGGCTGGAGGAGCCTTTGATCTTATCAAAAGGCTCGTAGGTTTTGGCTTCGATAATGGTATTGAGGGCCTTATTCAATTCGGGTAGTCGGTCGAACAGTTCGGTGTGGTCCTGTAGCCATTTGATGTTGCGCAATGCAAAGGGAATGCTTTTCAGGAAGTGCTCTTTGCGGTAGTACAGACCCCGAAAACCGTAGGCTCCCAATACCTGAATGCAGCGGATGAGGACGAATCCATAATAATAGCGTACGAAGGCTTCCCGGTCCAGCGACTTAAGGTCCTGGGCTACGTCGAGGTAGTGGTTTAGCAGGTCGTGCCGGATATCGGCGGGGATATTGGCTTTCGCCTGGTATAATAAAGAAGCGAGGTCGTATTGCAGGGCGCCCCGCCGACCACCCTGGTAATCGATAAAGAAGGGTTTGCCTTCCTTGACCATAATATTGCGAGTCTGGAAGTCGCGGAACATGAAATGCGAAGCATCCTCCTCCAGCAGGTAATCGGCCAGGGCATGGAAATCTTTATCGAGCGCTACTTCGTCGTATCCCGCCCGGGAAGGCAAGAGAAAGTGGTATTTGAAGTAATTAAAGTCCCAGAACATCGACTGCTTGTCGAAGGTCTGTTTGGGGAAGCAATAGCTGTAGTCCAGTCCTTCTCCTCCGGTAATCTGCAGGCGGGCTAATTGCTCCACCACTTTCTGGTAGATCCGGATCAGGTAGTCGGGAAAATAATCGCCTTTCTGGAGCAAGTAGGAGTACAGGGTCGTGGATCCGAGGTCTTCCTGCAGGTACACCTTTTCACCCTCAGCGTATATATCGGGCACCGGTAAGTCTTTTGCACGAAAGTGCCGGGAGAAAGCCAGAAAAGCAGCTTGCTCCCGCGGATCAGGGGAATAGGTTCCGATAGCGGATTGTTTGGCACTTTGCAGGCGGTAATAGATGCGATCGGACCCCGAGGGAGCGAGGGGAAGCAGGAGTTCTGGTTCTTCACCCGACCATTCCTCAAACAGGTCGGAGAGGCGTTTTTCAATTTGGGCAGTCTTCATGCCCCGAAAATGGTAAAAAACTACCAGAAAGGTTGGCTAACTACCTAATAGATTGCCCCAATTGAGCACGATCAATGTCAGGGCAATGAAGACGGAAACCAATAAGAAGTAAAGTAAATAAGAAAGGGTCATGACGATGGTCGATTCCAGTATGGATTTTCCCCAGCTTTTGGCAAATACCTCTTTGTAGGCGTATGCGTAGTAAATCCCTACCGGAATGATGTACAGGACGAGTAGTAGAGTATAATTAATAATGCTGCTGAACAGGAAAATAACGCCCAGTAAATTGGCTATAGAGAGCAGGTAAGATTGCAATACCAGATGCTCGGCAAATGTAAAATCCTGCTTTCGATTAAAGAGTTTGGTGAACAGTGCTCCGAAAGGCAGGTATAGCCAAAGCAACAGGTTGAAGTAGTTGACGAAAAAGCGCTGGAACTGATCGATGGATTCCGAGTCCAGGGAATCGGCCCCCTCTTTCACACCTCCAAAAAACTCATCAAAACTGCCCAGGTAATTGAAGATGAGCAGGATCAAAGCGGTCGATAACACCAGCATCCGAAAACTGGGTACGTAGTGGTACCGCCGCGTTCCAAGGTAATCCAAAAACATGGCACCCGGGTTGACAAATAGCCTGCGCAGGGTGTAGATGGCTCCCCGGTCGATCTCAAAAGCCTCCAGCATGCCTACAAACCACCGACGCATGGTCAGGCGGTGCACTTGGCGTGTCTCCTGCACTTCGAGTGGTTGATCTTTTGGAGGTAGTTCGGGCATGGTGGTACGAAAATAAAAAACTTCCCATCCACTTGCTGGATTATTTGATCCGGAAGATCAACCGGCCTTCGGTCCAGCCGTTGGGGAGTGTTTCCAGCTGCATAAATGCCTGGTGTTGATCGGCAATTTCGCGGATCAGGGTCAAGCCAATACCCTGGCCATCGGGTTTGGTACTGAAGAAAGGGGTCATGAGGTTAGCCTGATCGGCGGGATCAATGCCGGGACCATTATCGGCGACAACGATTTGGAAGGGTTGTTTGTCGAACCGGATTCTGATCTCTCCTCCTTGTTCTAAGGATTCCAGGGCGTTTTTTACCATGTTGACCAGTGCCTGTTCTATGAGTTTTTCATCCATGGGGTGCGTTCGATCCTCGACGGGCAGCAGGAGTTGTAAGTCGGTACCCTGTGTCCTGGCCAGGGGCGCCATGAGGTGGTGTACGTTGCGCAATAATTGCTGTACGGACCTTGGTTTTAGAGAAGCCTCCGGCAAGCGCACCACCTTGGCGAAATTCTGCATGAAGCCATTCAATCGTCTGTTTCGGTCCATAGCAATCTGCAGGGATTGCCGGATATCGTCGGCTAAATCGTCGTCCTCGTGGTCGGGATATGCATCAATGGTGCTTTGCAGTATGGAATTGATGGCCCCCATCGAATTATTGACTTCGTGGGCCATCATGCGTATCACCTTGCCGTAGGCCCGCTTTTCGGCAGCCAGGATCTCCCGGCTTAATTCCTGAAAAAGGATAAATTTTCGGCGAAAGCCGCGGTGTACAAAATGGGACACTTCGCATTTAAACTGTTCCTGTCCTTTGCCGTGCACTACGCCGGATTTTCCGGCTGACCAGGTGGCGATTTCCTCCAGGATCGGATGTTTTTGACAGGCCAGCTTTTCACCGATGACAGAACGCTGCAACTCCAGCATCTGCATCGCCTGGGGATTTATATCGGTAATGTGATCATCGTAGTCGAGTAGGATTATACCGGCCGGGGAGGCATGGATTAGCTTCTCCAGAAAGTAGTGTTGTTCCTTTACCTGTGCCCGCTCATCCCTGATGTTATCCATCATTTCGTTATAGACGTGGATGAGGCGGTTCATTTCCCGGGAGCCGGTATCCCGAAAACGAATAGCGAAGTCCTTATCGGCAATGGCATCAATGCCGGAACTCAGGAACTGCAGTGGTTTGATCAGGGAGCGGTACAGGCTGTACGACAATATCAGGGAGCCCAGCATGAGTACTTCGGCCGCGATGAACCAAAGTTTTTGGTCGCGCAGCAATTGGTAAGATAAAAGGGCGATGACCACGTGGATCAAACCAATAAACAGGAAATATCGCCACTTAAGACTCATAAGGGATATCGTATTTCTGGAGTCTGCGGTACAGGGCCGACCGGGTAATCCCGAGGGCCTGGGATACTTTGGTAATATTACCGCGATGAAAATCCATGGCCCGACGGATCATCTGGATCTCCATTTCTTCCAGGGAGACTTCCCCTACTTTGGGGAATCCGGAGGTAGAGGACTGCGTCTTTGACGGGCGATAATTATGTGCGAAATGCCGGGCCTCAATGGCATCTTCAGGGTTTACCAAGACAGTGCGTTCCACCAAATTACGCAATTCCCGGATATTCCCGGGGAAGCGCTGTTGCCGTAACCAGTTGCGGGCATCTTCGGTAAGTCGCAGATCGCTGCGCTGGTACATTTCGCCTAGGGTGTTGATAAAGTGAGTGGCGAGCAAGGGGATGTCATTAGGGCGATCCCGCAGCGGAGGCAGGGTCAGTTTAATCAGATTGATCCGGTAGTAGAGGTCTTCCCGGAATGTCCCTTCCTGAACCATGGCATCCAGGTCTTTATTGGTAGCGCTGATAACCCGGGCGTCGACCCGCTGTGTTTGGCTGCTACCCAGCATCTCAAAGGTTTTTTCCTGGAGTACCCGTAGCAATTTCACCTGACTTTGCTGGGCAAGGTCGCCGATCTCATCCAGGAAAATAGTTCCTTCGTGGGCTTTGGCAAATCGCCCTTCCCGATCGGCTACGGCATCGGTAAAGGCGCCCTTCTTATGCCCGAACAGTTCGCTTTCAAACAGGGAGGTGGAAATACCTCCGAGATTTACCCGTACAAAGGGGCCTTCATTGCGTTGTGAGTTGTAGTGTATGGCTTCCGCCAAAACTTCTTTGCCCGTACCACTCTCGCCCAACACGAGTACACTGGCATCGGTTGGACTAATGCGGCGGGCCATGGCCAGGGTTTCCAGAAATGCGGGGTCCTCCCCGATCACGTGATCAAAACCTTCTGCCTTGCCTGGTGTGGCTTCCTGTCGGTCGGATTCATCTAAGACCAGGATAGTCTTTATGGTCCGCAGCAATTCTTTATTATCCCATGGTTTGGCAATAAAATCGCGCGCGCCCTTTTTCATCCCTTTTACCGCCAACTGTACCGTAGCCCAGGCGGTCATCAGAATAATGGGCGTATCGGGGACCCACTCCCGAAGTTTTTCCAATAGCCGCAGCCCTTGCTGACCACTGGTCTCAATGGAGAAGTTCATGTCGAGCAGGATGAGATCGGGCACCTCCCCGCGCACGGATCGCTCTACCTCCTGGGGCCGCTGGATGGCAGCCACCCGGTATCCGCCCCTTTTTAGCAACAGCTTCAGAGAAGCACATACGGCCAGATCATCGTCGATTACCAGGATGTAGTTCATACGGTGTAAATATAAAAGATGCTAGATTTTAGACAGTAGATACTAGACAGGTTCTATTGTCTGGCATCTACAATCTCTTTTCTTGGGGGCGATCATTCCTCGTGGAGTGCTAAGGCCGGATGTATACGCGCCGCTTGCTGCGACGGGTAGAATGCGCAGGACACCACGAGTATCAGGATCAGTGCCGCCGAAAAAATCATGGCCAGGTAGTAGTTGATCGACTCAATGGGAAATACATTGAGCAGCGGGAACTGTACGGCAAAGATAGCTCCCAATATGATGCCTCCCAGACAAACTACCAGGATCTCACCGACGAACTGGAGGGTGATCTCCGATTTGCTGGCTCCCAGGGTGCGCCGCAGACCGATCTCACTGCGACGCTTGCTAATGGTGTACCAGAGAATTCCAAAGAGCCCCATCGATACATTGATCACCAGAAAGCCGCAAATACTCAGTAGCGCAATGATGGGTATCCAGACCTGACGGGCCCGGGACTCACGGGTCGTCTGCAGATGCTCAATCCGGAAATCATTTCGTTTGGTGATATCGGCTACCAGGGTATTCACCTCTTCTTCAAATGCGGCCGGGGTGCCGGGGGCTACCCGCAGGTGAAGATTGGGCAGGTCAAGGGTTTTGTCCTCTCCGTAGAAAAAGCTGAGGTTGACCTCTTCGGCAAAGTCTCCCTTGTACTTAAAATGATCAATGACTCCTACGATCCTTTTTTCTCCATTGATGTCGTAAATGGAGTCGGTCAGGTTTCGTCCCTTAAAGGATTCATCGAACAACTTCTTACTGATGATGAGTGGTTGGTATCGGGCATCACGGTCGGATTCATTAAACCAGCGACCCTGGACCAGATTAATACCCATGGTTTCCATATAGTCGAGGTCACCGTACATCATATGGGTGCTGATTTCGAAGCCGTTATCGTCACTGCTGGTACTCCAGCTTGAGTTGCTGATCGGGGTGACAAAGCCACTATACGAAGCAGATTCGACTTCGGGCAGGGCTTTGAGTTCCTGTTTAAGCCGGACTTTCATGTCCTGAGTAGCTGTGGTGTCCGTAACCGGGTTGAGGTTCATGTGTACGATCCAGATGTTTTCCGTTTGGAAACCTAGGGGGGACTGATACATACGCATATAGCGGGTTACGATGGTAAAGACCGCAAAGAGAATTAGAAACGCAAAGAAAATCTCCAGAAAAAGGAGGGCATTACTTCGCTTTTTATTCCAGATGAGGCGAAGGATATGGCGTGTCATACGTTGGTCTGTTTAATGGCGTTAGCAATATGGATTTTAGACATGCGGTAAGCGGGCAGCAAGCCGGAAATAATCCCAAAGGCGAGGCAGATGAGCAGGCTATAGCCAAACACGCGGTAGTTGACCCGCAGGATAGTGTCACCGAGAATGTTGCTGTCGTTCACCAGGTGGAGGACAATTAATGCCAGCACGAAGCCGATAGCACCTCCGAGGAAGGTGAGTACTATATTCTCAAATAGTAATTGAGTGAGAATAGAACCGGAGTGTGCTCCAAAAGCCTTACGCACCCCGATCTCGGCCGAGCGCTCCATGATCCGGCTCACATTCAGATTGATCAGGTTAAGGGTGGGTAATAAGATGAAGAGCAGTAGCAGGCCACCGCCGATCAGGATAAATGTCCGCTTGGATTTTTCGGGGTCATTGTCGCTATTGGGAAAAATGCTGTTGGCATAGCGCCCGAAAAAGTCGCTCGTGATCAGGTACAGGTTATTGTAGTTCTCAGGATCGGGAAGCGCAATCTGCTTTGATTTTTGCAGGATCGACTGCTCGATGTCTTTCATTCCGGTAGATGAGCCGGCCAGAAAAACAGCTTCGAATGGTCCCTGGAAATTCTCATCATCGTCGAGATAAACAGGCTTCAGAGTGGTGAGCGGCATAAAGGCCTGGCCCGATAAAAACCCTTTGGAGTTACTGGGTCTTTTGACCAGTCCGATCACCTCGAATTGCTTGCCGTCAATTTCGATAAACTCACCCATGGCAGCATCCATTCCTCCAAAATAATCCTGGGCTGCTTTCTCCGTCAATACGACTACCTGCGATTGGTTATCGACCTCCTGTTGTCGGTAAGGGCGTCCACTCGAAAATTGGTAATCGTAGATGTTCCAGAAATCCGCATCGGAGTATACAACATCAAACGATAGTTTTTTGCCATTGACAAAAATGTCGTAGCTGAAACCAGGAGAGTAAAAACTGTATATGTCGGCTCCGGCTACATCGCGCAGGTAATTGTCGCAGAAGTAGTACCCCAGAGAACTGATGGATACACTATTCCGGTTTTTATCGAGCACTTCGGTCGAGTCGTAGACTTCCACTCCGTCGAGCATCACCGTATCGATCTGGTAGCTGGTGTCGATGACCTCGTTGGTCATCATCAGCCGATTCAGGAAGATCATGTCATCTTTTTGCGAAAGCGGCTGATGACTCCCCAATTCGGCATCCATATAGGCCGATAGCAGGATGAGGATCATGAGCGTAAAGCTGATCCCAAACAGGCTGATCACCGTAAAGAAGGTACGCCGCCCGAGTACTTTTATTGCTAGTTTTAAATAATTGCTAAACATAGTTGGGTACGTTTTAAGGTGATTTAGAGGACCTGACTTCCGTCAAAAAGGCGGACCAGGCGGTGGGTCTTGCGGGCCATCGTTTCGTCGTGCGTAACCATGACGATGGTGGTACCCAACTCTTTGTTCAGGTTGAGCAGGATCTCCATGATCTCATTACCCATTACACTGTCCAGGTTCCCGGTCGGCTCATCGGCGAGGATAATGTTTGGCTGGCCAACAATCGCCCGGGCGATCGCTACCCGCTGTTTTTGCCCCCCCGAAAGCTGGCCCGGAAAGTGTTTCATGCGGTTTTTAAGTCCTACCTGTTCCAGTGCTGTCTGGGCCATTTCACGGCGCTTCTTACCGGAAATGCGGCGGTAGATCAGCGGTAGTTCGACGTTGTCGATCACCGGCAGCTCATTGATCAGATGGAAACTCTGAAAGATGAAACCCAGCTTTTCGTTCCGGAACCGGGCTACCGCCTTGGTATGGTAATCACTGACCGCTTGTCCCTGAATGGCCACCTGGCCGCTGGTGGGTTCGTCGATCATGCCCATAATATTGAGCAGAGTACTTTTGCCACAGCCCGAAGGACCCATGATCGAGAGAAATTCGCCCGTCGGTACCTCCAGGGAAATGTTATTCAGTGCTGTAGTTTCAATAGTTTTGGTCTGATAGACCTTGGTGACGTCTTTGAGTAATATCATGATAGTAGGTTTTAATCCGTGATGGGTTGTTGGTTCTCGAAATCGAATAGAGTGAGTTGTTGTAGCCGATAGTAAGCCTGCCAGTAATCACCCAGTGCGAAGATATAGGTACGCTGAGCCAGGTCTTTTTCCTGTTGGCTGAAGATCAGATCGGTTACATTGATGGCTCCCAGGCGATAGCTTTCCCGGGCAATGTCAAAGCGCTGTTGGGCGAGTTCCTGGAGTTCCCGCGCTAATTCCACCTCCTGTTGCAGATTGACGAACTGCTGGACGGTTTGCTGTACATCCGTGCGGAATTCCAGTTCACTTTGCCGCACTTGCTGGCGTGTCAGGTCCCGTTGGGCTTCCCGGATATCAACCCGTGAGCGTTGGCGACCCCAATCCAGAATGGGAACACTCAACTGTATCTGAACTAATTGTTCCTGCTGGGGATCGGTATAGATCATTTCCAGATCCCGGGCCGAGCGGGTAAACCCGATGGAAGCACTAAGGTCAGCCTGAAAACCTCCTTCCCCTTTGGCCTGAGCTACATTGCGTTCGGCTTCCAGTATCTGGCGTTGAAAGCGCTCGGTTTCGGCCCGGTTGGCCAGCGCCTCCTGCAGCGCGCGATCCGGATTTACTGAGAAATTGGGTGTTTCCGAAGGAATCTCCGTAATGAGTATCTGCCCGTCGGGAATCAGTCCCAGATAGGAAATCATTTCCGCTGATCGGTCGCGCAGGATTTGCCGGGCGTTCTGTTCGCTTCGCTGGGCGGACACCAGGTTTACCCGCAGCTGGATCAGGTCACTGTCCGAGATCTTTCCGAGTTCGTGACGTTCCCGGGCGATCTCGTACAGTTCCTGGTTACTCCGTCGGTTGGCTTCGGCAATACTCACTTCCGTTCGCGCATTCAGGAGATTAAAAAACAGTCGGGTGGCTTCTGAGCGGATAGCGGCGCGATCGGCGCGGTATTGCTTGCGGGCTTCGGACAGACGTATAGGTTCGATTTCTTTGTCCCATTTCAGGCCATTGAACCCGAACAAGGGCTGGAACAATCCGACGCGTAGCGGAATACCGTTGTAGAAGCGGTCATCCGATTCGAAGTCATCGAATCGCTGCAGGTTGCTTCGAACGAACAGCGTTCCGCCCGTTTGCGGAATCTGTTGGGTCAGGCTGAGGCCCAGTACGCTATTGTTGTTCCGCACGGGCTGGAACCGGATCGTTCCGTTGGGTTGGGTGATTTCCCGGACTGTACGTTGGTAGTTCGGGAAGTTGGCCGTAGCCATCAACTGGGGTTTCAGGTCGGTTCGAAACAGTCGGTAGTCCAGTTCGGCCAGCTCCAGATCGGCATCGGACTGGTATTTGTCCAGGGAGCGTTCGGTAGCCAGCTCAATAAACTCTTCCAGGTCGAGTGTATCGGGTAACACCTGGGTATATACGGGGGCTGCAGTGCACAAACACCACAGCGCGAGTAGGTTTCGTAAGGTCATAGTTATTGGAGTTGAATGCGCTCGAGGTGATCAAATCGTTCCATATCGGAAATAATGATGCGGTCCCCCTCTTGCAGGTCGGTTTCCAGCAATTCCACGTAATCGATGCCGATAAGACCCACCCTGGCGGTGGTCTTGATGGCTTCTTCCCCCCGGACTACGAAGAGGTTTTGGCGCGCCGCGCCGGTGAATACGGGGCCGTTGCGAAGGCGCAGGGCTTGTTCCCGGCGATCAGAGATCAGGAAGACCTCCACCCGCATATTGGGGCGCAACAGTTTATGGTCGGGCTGTTCCAGCTCCACGATGAAACTGATTGTATTGTTTTCCACTGCCGGAAGGGTGGCGGCCACGAATCCGGTGAGATCGTCGCGATTGATCCGCACCCGTACGGGTTGTCCTACTTTTACATACTGCGCGTAGCGGTCGGATACGCTAGCCTCCACCCGGTAGCGGCCCAGATCAGCCAGACGGACCAGGAGTTCGCCTTCGTTTACTGTTTTTCCCAGGTCTTCACTGATCCAGGTAATCACCCCGGCACGGGGAGCGGTCACTTTGGTTTCCCGCAATTTTCGTTGGAGCTCTTTTAATTTTTTTTGTTCCATGCGGGCTTCCAGCTCCAGGTTGCGTTTATCACCGGCTAGTACCTGTTCGGAAAAGGCCAGCTCATTCTCCAGCTTTTTCTTTTCCAGTTGGGCGATCTCTAAATTCAGTTTAGCCTGATCCACTTCCTCCTGGGTTGCGGAACCGATCTCCTGCAAACGCTGGGCATCGGCCAATTGCGATTCGAGGCTGGATAATTGGAGGTTTTTGATCTTGTTTTCGTAGTC